>NZ_JBHYKH010000048.1:0-10417 GCF_042741275.1 Streptomyces sp. NPDC058964 | reverse complement strand
CGACAGCGCGAGCCGCGCCCCCCGCCCCCCCCCGCCCCCCCCAGCGCCCCGCCCCCCCGGGGCCCCGCCCACGGCTCCCCCCCGGCCCCCCCCCGACCGGAGCCCTCACGGCATCCGGTCCAGCAGGACCACCGCCACGTCGTCCGTCAGCTCCCCGCCGTTGAGCTCGCGGACCTCGTGGACCGCGGACCTCAGCAGATCCTCGCCGCGCAGCCCGGCGGCGAGCTGGCGGCGGACCATCTCGACCATGCCGTCCTGGCCCAGACGCTCCCCGCCCGCGCCGACGCGGCCCTCGATCAGGCCGTCGGTGTAGAGCATCAGGCTCCACTCGGCGCCCAGCTCCACCTGCATGCGCGGCCAGCGAGCCCCGGGGACCAGGCCGAGCGCGGGGCCGTTGTTGTCGTACGGGAGCAGCTCCGCGGGCCGGCCGGGCCGGGCGATCAGCGGCGACGGGTGACCGGCCAGGCACAGGCCGGCCCGGCGGCCGTCGGGGGAGATGTCCACCGTGCACAGGGTCGCGAAGATCTCCTCGTCCGACCGCTCGTGCTCCAGGACCTCCTGCAGCGTGCCGAGCAGCTCGTCACCGCACAGCCCGGCCAGCGTCAGCGCGCGCCACGCGATGCGCAGCTCCACGCCGAGCGCGGCCTCGTCCGGGCCGTGCCCGCAGACGTCGCCGATCATGGCGTGCACGGTGCCGTCGGGCGTGCGCACGGTGTCGTAGAAGTCGCCGCCGAGCAGCGCGCGCGAGCGACCGGGGCGGTAGCGGGCGGCGAAGCGCAGCGACGAGCCCTCCAGGAGGGGCGTCGGCAGCAGCCCGCGCTCCAGGCGGCGGTTCTCCTGGGCGCGCACCCGGCCCTCGGCCAGGCGTCGCTCGGCCGTGTCGGAGCGCTTGCGCTCCACGGCGTACCGGATGGCGCGGCTCAGCAGACGTCCGTCCAGTTCGTCACGGAAGAGGTAGTCCTGGGCGCCCACGCGCACGGCCTCGGCGCCGCGCTCGGCGTCACCGGACGCGGTGAGCGCGAGGACGGCGTGCCGGGGCGCGAGCTCCAGCACGTGCTTGAGCACGGCCAGCTCGTCGTCGGCGTCACCCGCCCGGCCGGGGGCCGGGAGCGCCAGGTCGAGCAGGATGCAGTGGACGTCGTCGGTGAGCAGCCGTCCGGCCTCGGTGAGGTTGCGGGCGGTGCGGACGCGGATCGGCTTGCCGGCCGGGTCGAGCAGCTCGGGCACGATCGGCGAGGCGGCCGGATCGTCCTCGATCAGCAGCAGGGTGAGAGTGGTGCCGGCCGCGGTGTTCGTGTTGGTGGCGGCTTCGGTGCGGTTGGCCTCTTCCATGAGGGGGCCGCCTGTGGACGCGGCCTGCGCCTGACCACTCTCCACGGCCGGGATCGCTCTCTGCCGCGGTACGGGCACGGGCATCTTGTTGGGTTCCTTCCCTCCCCCCGAGGGCGCGGCGGGGCGAGGGACCTCGACCCACCGACGGGGACCATAGCGGTACAGGCCACCGCAACGGAATGGTGTGCGCCGCCTCGCCCGGCGGCAGACCTCTGTCATATGCCGCGATCCCTACCGGAGTTGGACAGGACGGCGGGTGAACAGGGATGACGAAGGTCACGTCCGGCCCGGGTTTGGAAGGCCGTTGGCCGTGCACTGGGTCACATGGCCTGCGTCACGAAGCCGCGTGAACGGCGCTGCGGAGCCGGCGTCCGGGCTCAGGCGTCCGGCCGCACCACGCCCAGAATGGGCATTTCGCCCGCCCCGGCGAGCGTCACCGTCCGTCCGGGGCGCGGGGCGTGGATGATGGCGCCGTCGCCCACGTACATCGCCACATGGCTCGCGTCGTCGAAGTAGATGATGAGATCGCCGGGCCGCATGTCCTTGACGTCCACGTGCTTGAGCTGCTTCCACTGCTCCTGCGAGGTGCGTGGGATGGGGTGGCCGGCGTTCGCCCAGGCCTGTGAGGTCAGACCCGAGCAGTCGTACGACTTGGGTCCCTCCGCGCCCCACACGTACGGCTTTCCTATCTGGGCCGTCGCGAACTCGACCGCCTTCTTGCCCTGCTCGGAGGCCTTGCCGTTGATCTCCTTGAGGATGCCGGTGTCCAGCCAGTCGGTCTGCGCCTTGAGGGCCGCCTCCTGCTCCAGCTCGGCGAGGCGCTCCTTCTCCTTCTTCTCCAGCTGTGACTGGAGCTTCTCGGCGGCGGCGATCTGCTGCTTCACCTTCTTCCTGGCGGCCGCCTTGGCCTTGCGGTTGGCCTCGAGCTTGTCCCACCGGTCGGAGGCGTCCGCCGCGTACAGCTTCAAGTCCTCCTGGGTGCGGGTCATTTCCCCGATCAGGCCCTTGGTCGCCCGCTGGCCCTGGAGCACCCGGCCCGCGCCGTCCAGGAACTGCCCCGGGTCGTCGCTCAGCATCAGCTGGGCCGCGGGCGGCAGTCCGCCCGTGCGGTACTGGGCGCGGGCCGCGGCGCCCGCGCGGTCCTTGAGGTCGTCCAGCTTCTTCTGGCCGGCGACGATCTTCTTCGCCAGCTCGACGATCTCGGCGGACTGCTTGCGGGCCTTCTCCTCGGCCGCGTTGTACTCGTCGGTGGCGACGGCCGCGTCGTGGTAGAGCTTGTCCAGCTTCTCGCGGACGGCCTCGAGGTCCTTGTTCGGCGGGAGAGTCGGACGGGCCGTGGGTGTCGCCGAGGCGGTGGGTGTCGGCGTCGGGGCCGCGAACGCCGTGCCGGGTGCCGCCAGTACGGTCACCGCGCAGACCACGGTCACGGCCGCCGTGATCAGGCCGCGCTTGCCCGTCCCCATACCCCGTCCCCCAAACTGATTTCCCGTCAGTAACTTACGGTCGCCCGGGGATCGTGCCATGCCGTGGCGCAAAACGACAGAGGCCGTACCCGGTGGGTCCTGCCCGCTTTCACTTCCGGGCATGACGATCTCCCGCCGTTGTGACGAACGGCGCATGAAGATCGTTCCCTTCGGCCCAGAGGCGGCAGGGGCCGGTCCCGGGAGGTGTTCCGGGTCAGTCGCGAGGCGCCAACGCGCCCCAGGCGACCGTCACTTCGCCCTGCCGCCACCGCGTCGGCGAGTCCGTCACCGGCCAGTCGGCCGTCAGGTCCCGCACCGCGCGGATCCAGCGCTGGCGGGCGCCGTAGGAGGCGTAGGGCGCGGCGGCCGCCCACGCGCGGTCGAAGTCGCGCAGGAAGGCGTGCACCGGTTCGCCCGGGACGTTGCGGTGGATGAGCGCCTTGGGGAGGCGTTCTGCGAGGTCGGACGGCCGCTCGAGGGACCCCAGGCGGGTGGCGAAGGTGACCGTGCGGGGCCCTTCGGGCCCGAGCGCGACCCAGACGTGCCGGCGCCCGATCTCGTCGCAGGTCCCCTCGACGAGCAGCCCCCCGCCGGTGCCGGGTCCGGCCGGTGCGAGCCGGGCGCACAGCCGCTCCCATACGGCGGCGACCTCGCTCTCGTCGTACTGCCGCAGCACGTTGGCGGCACGGATGAGGTACGGCCGCTGGGGGACGGGGATCTCGAAGCCGCCGTGCCGGAAGGCCAGCCCCTCGCGTTCGTGGGGCTTCGCCGCCGTGACCCGGGCCGGTTCGATCTCTACACCGACCACGCGTGCGCGAGGGGCCGCGGTGCGCAGCCGGCCGAGCAGTTCGACGGCCGTCCAGGGTGCCGCCCCGTACCCCAGGTCGATCGCCACGGGGTCGGCGGCCCGCCGCAGTTCGGCGCCGTGCGTGACCGCGATCCAGCGGTCCATGCGCCGCAGGCGGTTGGGGTTGGTCGTCCCGCGCGTCACCGTTCCCACGATGGGGGTGCCCCCGCTCGAGCGAAGCCGAGAGTGGGGGAGGGTGGCTGTGCGGACTGTCATACGTACGAGGGTATGCGGGCCCGTGCCGGGGAACGCATCCCGTCATCGAACGGTTGAGCGACTGAGGGTAATGATTCGGCAAAGCTCCACGATCGGGAAATGGAGCCGCTTCCTCCGATGTTGCACCCCCTTGGAGGGTGCCCCAGGTCCTCCCACCGGCATGCCCGCAGCGAGGAGGAACGCCACGTGAGCCAGTACGTCAGCAGGCTCGGGCGTCGCTCTCCGGCGGCACCCCCGCGGCTGAGGCTGCACCGCAGGCCCCGCCGCGTCGCCATGCTCTCCGTGCACACCTCACCGCTCCACCAGCCCGGAACCGGCGACGCCGGCGGCATGAACGTCTACATCGTGGAGCTCGCGCAGCGCCTGGCCGCGATCAACATCGAGGTCGAGATCTTCACCCGGGCCACGGCGGGCGGCCTCGAGCCGGCCGTCGAGCTCGCCCCGGGCGTCCTCGTCCGGCACGTCGACGCGGGCCCCTACGAGGGCCTGGCCAAGGAGGACCTCCCGGCCCAGCTGTGCGCCTTCACGCACGGTGTGATGCAGGCCTGGGCCGGCCACCGCCCCGGCCACTACGACCTCGTGCACTCCCACTACTGGCTCTCCGGCCACGTCGGCTGGCTCGCCGCCCAGCGCTGGGGCGTCCCCCTGGTGCACGCCATGCACACCATGGCCAAGGTCAAGAACGCCAACCTGGCCGACGGCGACACCCCCGAGCCCGCCGCCCGCGTCATCGGCGAGACCCAGATCGTCGCGGCCGCCGACCGGCTGATCGCCAACACGGCCGAGGAGGCCGACGAACTCGTACGGCACTACGCCGCCGACCCCGCCAAGGTCGCCGTGGTCCACCCCGGCGTCAACCTCGACCGGTTCCGCCCCTTCCCCAAGACCTCCGGCACGCTGCGGCCGGGAGGGCCCACGACCGCCCGCGCCGCGGCCCGCGCCCGCCTCGGCCTCCCGCAGGACGCCCTGATCCCGCTCTTCGCGGGCCGTATCCAGCCCCTCAAGGCCCCCGACGTGCTGCTGCGCGCCGTCGCCGCCCTCCTCGCGGAGCGCCCGGACCTGCGCTCGAGGATGCTCGTGCCGGTCGTCGGCGGCCCCAGCGGCAGCGGCCTCGCCAAACCCGAGGGCCTGCAGAAGCTCGCCGCACGGCTCGGCATCGCCGACGTCGTGCGGTTCCGGCCGCCGGTCGGGCAGGAGCAGCTCGCGGACTGGTTCCGGGCCGCGTCCGTACTCGTCATGCCCTCCTACAGCGAGTCGTTCGGCCTGGTCGCCATAGAGGCCCAGGCGGCCGGAACGCCGGTACTTGCCGCCTCGGTCGGCGGGCTCCCGGTGGCCGTGCGGGACGGCAAGACCGGATTCCTGGTCCGGGGCCACGATCCGGCCGACTACGCGCGCGTGCTGCGCCGTTTCGCCGACGAGCCGTCCCTGGCGGACAGCATGGGCGCCGCCGCCGCCCGGCACGCCCAGTCCTTCGGCTGGGACACCGCGGCCGCCGCCACCGCCGACGTCTACACGGCCGCGACCCAGGCCCACCGCCGTCGCGTACGCTCGCCCCATGGGTGAGGCTTCACAGCAGCAGCGGGCGGCGCAGGTCATCGAGGGGGCCCTCAAGGACGCCGAACTCGACTGGGAGAGCCCCGAACCCGGCAACTACGTCGTCAAGCTGCCCGGCACCCGCAAGCTCTCGACGACCGTCTCGCTCCTCGTCGGCCGTCACTCCCTCTCCCTGAACGCCTTCGTGATCCGCCATCCCGACGAGAACGAGGCGGCCGTCCACCGGTGGCTGCTGGAGCGCAACCTCAAGCTGTACGGCGTGAGTTACGCCGTGGACCGGCTGGGCGACATCTACGTCACCGCCCGCCTGTCCCTGGGCTCGGTCACCGGCGACGAGATCGACCGGCTCCTCGGCCAGGTCCTGGAGGCCGCGGACGGCAGTTTCAACACCCTCCTGGAGCTCGGGTTCGCCTCCGCGATCCGCAAGGAGTACGCCTGGCGAGTGGCGCGCGGCGAATCGACGCGGAACCTGGACGCGTTCACGAATCTGATCCAGCGCCCGGCCGACTGAGCCACCGACCGGGCAAGGCGCACCTCACGAGACGGACTCTGCTCGGCGGGGCCATCGCCGTGGCGTGCGGAGCGGCGGCGGGCACGGCGGCGGGAGCGGCCACGGCCGCGGAAGCCCCAGCCCTCCGGCGGGAGTTCGCCCGCAGGACCGACGTGACGGTCTTCGGCGCCGTCGCGGACGGCACCACCGACCGCGCCCCCGCGATCAACCGTGCCGTGGCCGCCGCCGGAAGGGCAGGCGGTGCACGGCCGCAACACGGTCACCGAGTCCGACCGGATCGACGTCCCCGACTTCACCCGACGTCCCCGACTTCACCGGCGGCCTCCGCTCCCGCCGGGCGCTCCACGGCACGACGGACGCCGTGCGCCCGCACGACCTGTACGAGGCTCAGCGGGCGCTGAGCCGGTAGCGGCCCGGAGTCACGCCCACCAGCTTCTTGAAGTGCCGCGTGAGATGGGCCTGGTCGTAGAACCCGGTCGCCGACGCCACCTCACCCGGCGCCCGCCCGTCCAGGAGCAGCCGGCGGGCCCGCTCGACGCGGCGGGACATCAGGTACTGGTGGGGCGCGATGCCCCAGGCGCGGCTGAACGCCCGGACCAGATGGGCGGGATGGGCGTGCAGCAGCCGTGCCGCCTCCTCGAGCGCGAGGCCCTCGGTGACGCGCTCGTCGAGCAGTTCGCGCAGCGCGCGGGCGAGGGCGGGGTCGCGCAGGGGGCCGGTCGCCGCCGGCCTGGGACTCAGATGGGCGCGCAGCCGTTCGCCGACGAGGGTCAGTCTGCTCTCGGCCTCCAGCTCGTCGCCGGGGTGCGCGAGCGCGCCGTGCAACTGGCCGACACGCAGCCGCAGCACCGGGTCCCGTAGGTCGGGCCCGTCGACCGCCGGGCCGATGAGCTCCTCCCCGAGGCGGGAGGCGTCGAGGTAGAGGACGCGCTTGCGGAAGCCGTGCGGGGTGGCCGGGGACCCGTTGTGCGGCACGTGCGGCGGAAGCAGCGAGACCGTGTCGTGCGGGGTGCCGTGCTCGTGCCGGTCGAGGTCGTACCGTACGGCCCCGTCGTCGACGATGAGCAGCGTCCACGCCTCGTGGACGTGCATCGGGTAGGCGTACTCGGTGAAGTGCGCGTGGAACACCTCCACGACACCCGGGACACGCGGGCGCCAGGCGGAGACTTCCGGCTGGGCGGCCATGCAAACAACGTACAAGACGGGGTCGTACGACCGTCGGCAGGATCGGGGGCATGAGTCAGCAACCCGTGCGTTTCGACACCAAGATCGCTGTCCTGCTGCGCGAGGACCTGGAGTCCTGGCAGCGCCTCAACGTCACCGCGTTCCTGGTCAGCGGCCTGGGCACACAGGTGCCCGAGGCGATCGGAGAGCCCTACGAGGACGCGGACGGCGTCCCCTACCTGCCGATGTTCCGCCAGCCGGTGCTGGTCTTCGAGGGCACCAAGGAGACCCTGGCCGCGGCCCACACCCGCGCGCTCGACCGCGCCCTGCCGCGCGCGGTCTTCACCTCGGACCTCTTCGGCACCGGCAACGACCGGGACAACCGAGCGGCCGTGCGGGCGGTGGCGACGGCAGGCCTCGACGTCGTGGGCCTCGCCGTGTACGGCCCGCGCAACGCGGTGGACAAGGTGCTGAAGGGGGCGCGGATGCATCCGTGAGGCGCCCGGGCCGGACGACGGTCTCAGCGCCCGAACAGGCTGGGGTGAGGGCAGGGCTCGAGCGGCGCGTCCGGCTGGTCGTCGCGTGTCGACCCCAGGTGGTCCGAGGCGCAGCAGAGCAGGGCTCGCAGAGCCTTCGGCCGTCCTCCGCCCTGGTCAGGGAGTACCCGGCGTGGCTGGTGCGGGCCGCGCACAGCGGACACTCCCGGTTCTCCGGCACCTCACGCCGCCCGGACCTCGGGCTCGGCGCCGGCCGGAACCGCGGGGGCCGGTGCGGGCTCCTGCGGCAGCCTCCGCATGAGGACGCCGTAGCCGACGCCGGCCATCGTTCCCACGACCGCGCACATCCCCCACAGCCACTCGGCCCCGAACCGGTCGATGACCGCGCCCGACATGAGCGGCGCGACCAGCGAGGCGACGGACCACGACAGTGTGTACATGCCCTGGTAGCGGCCGCGCCCGTGCACGGGCGAGAGCCGGACGACGAGCCCGGTCTGCGTCGGCGCGTTGACGATCTCGGCGAGCGTCCACACGCACACCGTGAGCGCGAAGACGCCGACCGACCCGGCGAAGGCGGTGAGCCCGAAGCCGTACCCCGCGAGGACGGAGGAGACGACCAGGAGCCGGCGCGGATCGCGGTGCTCGATGAAGCGGGTGACCGGGATCTGGAGGGCGACGATCAGGATGCCGTTGACGGCGATGGCCATGCCGTAGTCGGCGGGCGAGAACCCGGCCCGGCCCATGGCCACCGGCAGGCCCACCGAGCCCTGCTGGAAGACGAGGGCGACGAGGAAGGACAGCCCGACGACGGCCATGTACCGCCCGTCGCGCAGCACCGTCTTGAGGCTGACGTCCGCCTGCGCCTGCTTGGCCGTGGCCGTGGGCCGCGACTCGGGCAGCTTGAGGAAGACGACGACCGCGCACGCCAGGGTCATCCCGGCCTCGATGAGGAACCCGGCGAGATAGCTGAACTCCGCGATGAAACCGGCCGCCATGGAGGAGACGGCGAAGCCGAGGTTGATCGCCCAGTAGTTCAGCGAGAACGCCCGCACCCGGTCCTCGGGCCGGACGATGTCGGCCATCATCGCCTGCACGGCGGGCCGGGAGGCGTTGGAGGCCATGCCGACGAGGAAGGCGACGGCGGCGATGGCGACGGGGTCGTGCATGAAGCCGAGCAGCGCCACGGACCCGGCGGTGGCGCTCTGCGCGATCAGCAGGGTGGGCCGCCTGCCGAGCCGGTCGGCCATCACTCCGCCCCCCAGCGAGGAGACGACCCCGCCGAGCCCGTGCAGGGAGGCGACGAGACCGGCGTACGAGGCCGAGTACCCGCGGTCCAGCGTGAGGTAGAGCGCCATGAAGGTGGCGACGAAGGCACCGAGCCGGTTGACCAGGGTGCTGGTCCACAGCCACCAGAACTCGCGGGGGAGACCGGAGACGGTTTCGCGGCCGGCGCGTCTCAGGGCGGCGAGTGACATGCGGAATCCCCCAGGTTCGACAGGTGTGCGGGTACGTGCGTCGTGTAAGCGCCTCATCGGCCATGCGCAACTTACAAGGGGGCGCTCATCCGGGCCACTCGATTAACAGATGCCGTCAACCGTCCGGCCTTCGGGCACTCGAGCGAGGGTCCGAATACGTGGATTACGCTCTGAGGCATGGCCGACGCACCGTACAAGCTGATCCTCCTCCGCCACGGCGAGAGCGAGTGGAACGCGAAGAACCTGTTCACCGGCTGGGTGGACGTCAACCTCAACGAGAAGGGCGAGAAGGAGGCGGTCCGCGGCGGTGAGCTGCTGAAGGACGCCGGCCTGCTGCCCGACGTGGTCCACACGTCCCTCCAGAAGCGCGCGATCCGCACGGCGCAGCTGGCCCTCGAGGCCGCCGACCGCCACTGGATCCCCGTCCACCGCAGCTGGCGCCTGAACGAGCGCCACTACGGCGCCCTCCAGGGCAAGGACAAGGCGGCGACGCTGGCCGAGTTCGGCGAGGAGCAGTTCATGCTCTGGCGCCGCTCGTACGACACCCCGCCCCCGCCGCTGTCCGACGACTCCGAGTTCTCCCAGGCGAACGACGCGCGCTACGCGACGATCCCGCCGGAGCTGCGCCCGCGCACGGAGTGCCTGAAGGACGTCGTCGTCCGCATGCTCCCGTACTGGTACGACGGCATCGTCCCGGACCTGCTCGCCGGCCGCACGGTCCTGGTCGCCGCCCACGGCAACAGCCTCCGCGCCCTGGTCAAGCATCTGGACGGCATCTCCGACGCCGACATCGCGGGCCTGAACATCCCGACGGGCATCCCGCTCTTCTACGAACTCGACGCCGACTTCAAGCCGGTCACCCCCGGCGGCCAGTACCTCGACCCGGAGGCGGCCGCGGCGGCCATCGAGGCGGTCAAGAACCAGGGCAAGAAGAAGTAACCCAGACCGAAGAAGCCCCCTACCTGCGGTTTTGTTGGCAGGAGGGGGCTCTTCTGTGTGCTGGGGCCGTGTCCGGGCCGTCGGGCTCAGATTCGGCGGATGCTCACGCGGACCGCGACGAGGAGCGCCGCCAGGGCGACGACGGATTCGTCAGCGCCGGCCCGGACACCCAGCCAAGCGCCGCCGAGACCGATGAGCGGGGACGGCAGGGAGCGGAGGGTGAGGTCGATGCGGAGGCCTCGGCGTGGCACCATGGCCTTCTCCATGTGGGTCATCTGTTGCTCCATCTCTAGGCAATAATCGATCCCATGGAAAGGAGAGGCCGCCCCAGGACCGGCGGCCTCTCCCCGATTTGTGTATGTTGAACATACACCCTCGGAGGCGGGTGTCATAAATCCTCACCGCATGGCGTTTGTTAA
>NZ_JBHYKH010000047.1:29284-30144 GCF_042741275.1 Streptomyces sp. NPDC058964 | reverse complement strand
TTTACCCGCCCTGAGTCAATGTTTGTGTGTACCTTTCCGTGGCTCTCGCTCAAGACGCGGCTCTCCTCCCCTCCATCACGGTTTTAGGCATGGACCAGGGCGACATTGCCCAGCGACTCCTCGGCGACCGCGCTCAGTGAACCGCTGCGGCGCCTGCGCTCGCGGGACGCCTCCTTGATCAGCCGGGAGAAGTGCCGGGCGGCTCCCCAGAACAGCGGCACGATGACGAGCGCGAGGAGCGTCAGGTCCCAGCGTAGGTAGAACAGCAGCCCGACGAAGACACCCAGCCGCACCACGTGGTACAGACCGTCCGCCACTCCCGAGAGCAGGAAGGTCTCCACGGCGTCGACATCACCCGTGACACGCGACAGCACGTCCCCGAGCCGCCGCCGTTCGAAGAAGCCGAGCGACAGACCCTGGACGTGCCGGAACACATCACGGCGTACCGCGAGCAGGAACCGCTCGCCGACCCACGTCGATGTCACGTCGTCGGCGAATCCGAGCATGCCGGAGCCGACGACGAGCGCCAGGTAGGCGGGTGCGATCCAGACGAAGGGCTGCAGATCGCGCGGTACGAGCACGTCGTCCACCACGATCTTGAACAGCCACAGTTCCGCCGCGTCGACGACGGGCCCGATCAGGCTGAAGAGCACAAGCGGCACCAGCCAGCGTCGTCGGCCGCGTGTGTAGGGCCAGAAACGCCGGAAGACCTCACGCGGCGGCAACGGCGGGGCGGCCGCGACCACGTCGGTCGTGGCGCCGGAATCCGCGCCCACCGACAGCAGGCGCCGCAGAAGATGCCGAGGGGAACCCACCATCGCACGGCTCCGTCGCGGACCGTCGGCGGAGCGGGCCGGTGA
>NZ_JBHYKH010000047.1:0-29274 GCF_042741275.1 Streptomyces sp. NPDC058964 | reverse complement strand
TCCTCATGACATCAGCGGTGATCGCCGTGGTCGTGGTCACCGTGGTCGTGACGCCCACGGTCACGGCCCCTGTCGTGCCCGCGGCCGTGTCCCGAGAACGAATCCCTCCTGTCATCACCGTGGTCGCCATGGTCACCATGGTCGCCATGGTCACCGTGCATGGCTGGGAAGAGCTGACTGAAGATCGCCATGTGTTCCTCCTGTTGAAACAAGCCCCGTATCACATACGGTGTAGGACGCTCATTGGATGGCGTTTTCGGAAGAAAAGGTGTGATTTTCTTCTGGATGCGGCGCGTACCGCAGTGCGGGCGTGACGCCGTGTGCGGCCCGGTCGCCGAGCCAGGCGACGAAGGCGATGACGAAGAGGCCCTCGACCAGCACGGACAGAGGGCCGTACGGCGACTCCCAGCCGTCTTCGTAATAGCCGCCCGGCAGGCCGACGGTGCGCGACAGCGCGAATCCGACGATCATGCCGAGGCTCACGAGCGTTCCGGTCAGCCATGCGACCAAGGGACGCTTCACCACGGCCAGCGCCACTGCCACGCCGAGCATGATGGCGCTGCCCACGGCGAACAGGACGCCGATGTAGAACATCTCCTCGAGGTGATCGGGGACGAGGAGTGTGTGCAGCACCGTGTTGCCCACGGCGCAGCACACACCCACTCCCCGCAAAGTGACTTCGGCAGCTTTGATGGAGTGCATCGTGACTCCAGGTGTTCAGGGACGCTGAGCCCAGTGCCCGTCGGTCTGGAGGGGTTGCCTCACGTGAGTGAGTACGCAGAACGGCCCTGAACGGATTGCGCTTTGCCGCATTTGGCACAGACAGTCATCCCGTGGAGGTCACCCGTCGCTGCCGTGCAGGAGCTCCGCATAGGTGCGGGCCTGCTGGGCGGCGTTGCGGTGCCAGTCGGCCTGCCCGCGGTGTTCCTCCGCCAAAGGAGGCTCGGCGGTGACGAGTTGGTCGTAGATCCCGGCGATCTCCTCGTGCACCGCCGCGATCGCGGCGCGGTTGGCGCGCACCGCGGCCGCGTGCCCGCGATGGGCCGCTATCTCCAGCGGGTCACCGCCGACGGGCGCGGCGGGGCCGCGGGCGTGCAGCGCGCCGTACTCCTCGTTCAGCTTCGCGGCCCGTGCGTCCAGGTCGGTACGGCGGTGGTGCAGGGCGGAGCCACGGGCGCGCAGGCTGGCCTCGTACACCTGGGAACCGGGGAAACGGACCGCGTCCAGGCCCGCGGTGACCGCCCGTGGCCGGTCCGGACGCAGCCTGGCGTAGCGGGCATCGGCCTCCGCGGCCACTTCGAGCGTCTTCAGGTGCGACGGTAGCGCGCTGCGCCCGGTGGCCGCCCACGCGTGGATGTCGCCGTACCACTTCTCGTGCGCGGACCGCCGGGTCATACCGGCCGCCTCACCGATCTGCCCCCAGGTGGTGCCGCGTTCACGCTCGGCGACCACGGCTTCGCGGATGACGTCCTCGGTGCGGCGCTGCAGTCGCAGTGCCGCACGCAACAGGTCACCCGGGGCGGGATCCGCCTCGACCGGAACGGCATCCAGTACGGTGTCGGCCAGTTGACGGAGTGTCAGGGCGAGCGCGACGCGGGACTCGTCGCGCGGGGACAGCCGGTGGAGCTCGTGCGCGGCCGGAGCGGAGGGGGTGCCGGCAACATCCGTCATAGCGTCAGGCTAACCGGCGACGACGGCACCGGACCACCCCCGCGGAGTGCGGCGAGCGTCCGTCGGCCGCGCCGGCCGCCGGTCAGAACGCCGTGTGCGCGAACCAGCGGTCGAGCACCGTGGCGTCCCCGGACACCTCGAAGGCGGACTCCTGGTACGACAGCCGCCCGTAGAGCAGCAGCAGGAGATCCGCCGCCCGCCCCCGTACCGCCACCTGCGGATCGGCCGCCGCGGTGCCGGTCCCCGTCGGCGGCAGCACTCGGAAGCCGTCCGGGTCCAGCCGCACCCGCCACTCCTCGCCGGTCCGGTCGGTGAGGTCGGCGCACCGGAAGACGATGGTCTCGCCGCTGCCGCGCAGCTTCGTCACGTCCGGGGCGAAGAGGCCCGCGTACGGCAGATTGACCAGGAACTCGTCCACCCCGTCCGCCGCCAGTGCCGGATCGATGTCCGACTCCCGGCCGACGGCACGCTCCGCGTCCACCCGGTGCACCAGCGTCTCGAACAGCATCCGGCGGGCCCAGAACCGTGCGTGCTGGTCCTCGCCCCAGGCCCACATCGCCGCCTGGGGATCGGTGTCCCGCAGTACGGCCCCCACGGCGGGTACGCCCGACGCCACCCAGTCGGCATAGTCCCGTGCCCGCTCGGGCAGACCCAGCTCCAGGTCGCGGCTGCGTGGCGGCTCCTGCACCAGCCGGGTCAGCAGCGTGCCGAACCAGCGCTGCAACGCGCCCACATGCCGGGTGAGCTCGGCCAGTGTCCAGTCGGGGCAGGACGGCACGGCGGTCGCGGGATCCGCACCCCTCGCCACCTCGGCGAAACGCAGCGTCTCCCGCTCGATCGCCTGTCGGTAGGTGTCGTACGGGAGTGGGTGCCCCGCCTGGCTCGTCGTCGCCATGTGCTGTCGCCATTCTGTCCTCGGCACGGATCCGGTCGCGATCAGTTTGGATGCTGGAGTCCACTCGAAGGCAAATCGCCGTTCCCGGCGCTCGTGCCGTACGGCCGTGGCCGTTCCGCATGGTCAGCGCCGCCGGGTGGTGCGACGCTGGGATGAGAGGTGTCCGAGGAGGGGAACCCGGGAGGGCCGATGGGACGGGACGTCCCGGCGCTGGTCTTCACCCGTGAGGACCGCCGCCGGTACCGCATCAAGATGCACGAGTGTCTCGACGCCTTCGCGCAGATGCTGCGTGACTCACGGTTCGAGTCCGAGCGGCCCCAGGTGGGCCTGGAGATCGAGCTGAACCTCGTCGACGACGAGGCGGAACCCGCGATGCGCAACGTCGATGCGCTCCGGGCGATCGCGGACCCGGCCTGGTCCACCGAGCTGGGCCGCTTCAACCTCGAGATCAACGTGCCGCCCCGCACGCTGACGGCGGGCGGCCCCGACGCCTGGGAGACCGAGATACGCGACGCGCTGAACCACGCGGACGAGCGCGCCAGGTCCGTCGGCGCGCATTTGGTGATGGTCGGCATCCTCCCCACGCTGCGGGAGTCGGACGTGGGGGAAGCCGCGCTGTCGGAGAACCCGCGCTACCGGCTGATCAACGACCAGGTCTTCGCGGCCCGGGGCGAGGACCTGCTCATCGAGGTCGACGGCGTCGACAGGCTGCGGACCTATGCGGACACGATCACTCCCGAGGCCGCGTGCACCAGCACCCAGTTCCACCTCCAGGTCTCCCCGGAGGAGTTCGCGGACTACTGGAACGCGGCACAGGCGATAGCCGGGGTGCAGATCGCGCTGGCGGCCAACGCGCCGTTCCTGTTCGGCAAGGAACTGTGGCACGAGACCCGCATCCCGCTGTTCGAGCAGGCCACGGACACCCGTCCGGAGGAGATCAAGGTGCAGGGCGTACGGCCCCGGGTGTGGTTCGGAGAGCGGTGGATCAACAGCGTCTTCGACCTCTTCGAGGAGAACCTGCGCTACTTCCCGGCGCTGCTGCCCCTGTGCGACGAACAGGATCCCCTGCAGACGCTGGACCGCGGCGACATCCCCGAACTGGCCGAACTCACCCTGCACAACGGCACCATCTACCGCTGGAACCGTCCGGTCTACGCCGTCTCCCACGACAAACCGCACGTCAGGATCGAGAACCGGGTGCTGCCCGCCGGGCCCACCGTCGCCGACACGCTCGCCAACGGCGCCTTCTACTACGGGCTCACCCGCGCCCTGGTGGAGGAGGACCGGCCGGTGTGGTCGCGGATGTCCTTCTCCGCCGCCGAGGACAACCTGCACATGGCCGCCCGGCAGGGTATGGACGCGCTGCTGTACTGGCCCGGGATGGGTGAGGTGCCGGCGCCCGAACTCGTCCTGCGCCGCCTGTTGCCGCTGGCCCACCGGGGACTGGAGCACTCCGGGATGGACGCGGCCTGGCGGGAGCCCCTGCTCGGCATCATCGAGCAGCGGTGTGTCACCGCCCGCAACGGAGCGGTGTGGCAGAAGGAGATGTTCCACCGCATCGAGGACTCCACCCATCAGGGCCGTCATGAGGCCCTGCGGCGGATGACACAGCTCTACATGGACTACATGCACCTCAACGCCCCGGCGCACACATGGCCGGTCGACTGAGCCGGTCACTCGATCGGGGTGCCCGGCACGGCGTCTGCGCGCACCGGCATGCGTGGTCGCCGGAATGTGCGCAGGGTGATACCGACGGGTCCCGTGACAACGGTGAGGGGCGATGATCGTATCGGTGGTCGCGATGCCGGAAGGGGTCGTGACGCACACTGATCTGCCTCAGGCACGTGAGCGTCTGGCGCGGTCGGACTTCCTCCTCGTCGACATCGAACTGCCCGACGACGAGGTTCCGGTCGAACCGCCGCTGGCCCGTCAGCTCGGCCTGGAGAGCGAGCATCTGGTCTGGTTCGGCAGGCCCGGCGAACCCACCCGGGCGGACTTCCTCGGGGACAGGGCGGGCTTCGTCGTGCCCGTGGTCGACGGCACCCGGGTCACGCACTTCCATGCCCTGGCGACCGAGCAACATGTCATCACCGTTCACCGGGGGCGGATCGGACTGATGGACAGCCTCAAGGTGCGGCTGGGGTTCGAGAGGCCCTCCGATGCGGTGGCCATGCTGTTCCTGCTGCTGCAGGAGGCTCTGGAGACCTTCAGGCGGGCCGCCGTGGCGGACCTGCTGCTGGTGGAGGAGCTCGAGGACGAGATGTTCGACCGACGGCGCCCGGAGCAGGTCTACCGCCTCGCGCAACTGCGCCGACGCTCCGCCCTCTTCCATCACTCCCTGCTGCCCTACCTCCAGGTGACGGACGAGATCCTCACCCGGAGGATGCTGAGCCGCGACTTCCCCGAGGCGCGCCAGCGTCTCGCCCGTCAGTTCCGGCACGCGAGCAGGCTGTCCCTCACCGACATCGAGACCCTCCAGGAAGCGGCCCGGCGCACCTTCGCCAGCTACACCTCCCTCGTGTCCGGCGAGCAGAACGGCGTGATCAACCGGCTGGCGATCGTGTCGACCATCTTCCTGCCGCTGTCGTTCCTGACCGGCTACTTCGGCATGAACTTCACGTACATGACCGACGAGTTGGAGAGCAAGTTCGTGTTCTGGCTGCTGGCCGTCGGGTTGCAGCTCGGCGTCCTGTTCATCGCCCTGTACGTGTTGCACCGCACCAAGCTCTGGCGCAGGCTGCGTGACAGCGACGTCACACAGGACAGGTGAGCCAACGGCGCGGACTCACTCGGGCGGTACCGCCTTGGGCCGCCGGCCTCCGCCGATGCCCTGCCGGTCACCGGTGAGTGCCCAGGGCGCGGCGGACCGGGTCGTGGAACCCGCGGCCACGCCCGTGAGCGTGCCCCCCGGATCGGGCACGGAGTCAGCCCCGATCTTGCGCAGCAGGGGGTGCGCGAACGCGAAGGTGCCGGTGAAGGCGGCCAGGACGGCCGCCCGAAGCGGTCCCGGTACCACAGGCGCATGCAGCGCGGCGACAGGGCGCCGGTGGCCTGCTGGACCACGAGGACGCCGATCGCCACGACGAGTCCGGCAGGACCGCTCCGAGGAGGAGGCCGACCAGCGGCCCGATCCACCGGGCGGCCCTGGCGTATCGCCGCAGCCCGGGCGGGGGCTTCGGGGCAACGCCGGCGGCGTTCGCCGAGGTCCGCAGGAGCTCGTGGGCCGCCGTTCGGCGCCCGGAACTGCTCGACGGGCCCGGGAGGGTCGCCCGGCTTAGTCTGAACGGGTGGGGGGGTCATGGCATCCGGGCACCAGCACACGCCGGAAGGGACGCCGCGATGGGTGACTACCCGATGATCGAGAATCATGGTGTGATCGGGGACCTGCAGACCGCGGCACTCGTGACCACGGACGGCACGGTCGACTGGTTCTGCTGTCCCCGCATCGACTCGCCCAGCCTGTTCGGTGCCCTGCTGGACCGGCGCAAGGGCGGGCACTGCACGGTCCGGCCGGCGCACACCATGTACGCGACCAAGCAGCTCTACCTGCCCGACACGGCCGTTCTGGTGACCCGGTTCATGACCGAGGCGGGCACGGGCGAGGTCGTGGACTTCATGCCGGTGACCGGGGCGACGGCGACACCGCGTCACCGGCTGGTCCGGATGGTGCGCTGTGTGCGCGGCGCCATGACCTTCGACATCGACATCGCTCCGCGCTTCGACTACGGCCGCAGACCGCACAGGGTGGAGACCACCGAGCACGGGGCGGTCTTCGTGTCGAACGGGCTGGACCTGACGGTCCACGCGGTCCGCGCACCGGAGGACGAGCAGCTGGAGACGACGGTCACCGGCGAGGGCGACCTGCGCCTGTCCCTGACCCTGCGGGCCGGCCAGTCGCGCGGGTTCGTCCTCGAATCGTCGGCGCAGGAGCCGCCCCGGCAAATCGGGCTGCCGGAGTACCACGAGCTCTTCGACCACACGATCCGGTTCTGGCGGTCATGGCTCGGCCAGTCCACGTACACCGGTCGCTGGCGGGAGATGCTGGAGCGGTCCGCGGTGACGCTGAAACTCATGACCTACGCACCGAGCGGCGGCCTGGTGGCCGCCCCGACGACGGCACTGCCGGAGCAACTGGGCGGCGAACGCAACTGGGACTACCGGTTCACCTGGATCCGGGACGCCGCCTTCTCCGTCTACGCCCTGCTGGGCATGGGGTTCGTCGAGGAGGCGAAGGCGTTCATCGAGTGGCTCTCCGACCGGGCCCAGGAAAAGGCGGGCTCCGGCGGGAGCACCGGACCGCTGAACATCATGTACCGGGTGGACGGCTCCAGCGAC
This sequence comes from Streptomyces sp. NPDC058964, assembly GCF_042741275.1. Taxonomy (NCBI): domain Bacteria; kingdom Bacillati; phylum Actinomycetota; class Actinomycetes; order Kitasatosporales; family Streptomycetaceae; genus Streptomyces; species Streptomyces sp. NPDC058964. The sequence continues at coordinate 22,373 of NZ_JBHYKH010000047.1, read as the reverse complement.
CTCGACGAGGAGATCCTGGAGCACTGGGAGGGCTACGAGCGGTCCGCACCGGTGCGCATCGGCAACGGGGCGGCGACGCAGCTGCAGCTGGACATCTACGGGGAGGCGATGGACAGCATCTCCTTCGCGCACAGGCACGGCTTCCACCTCGGACACCGGGGCTGGAACTCCCTGCGCACCATCCTCGACTGGCTCGTCGACCACTGGGACCAGGCCGAGGAGGGCGTGTGGGAGACACGCGGCGGTCGCCAGCACTTCACGTACGGGCGCGTCATGTCCTGGGTCGCGTTCGACCGCGCCCTGCGGCTCGCCCAGGACAACGGCAGACCGGCCGCGACCGAGTTCTGGTGCGCGGCACGGGACCGGATCTACGAGCAGGTCTGGGCGCAGGGCTGGAACGAGGACCGTGCCGCCTTCGTCCAGCACTACGGCAGCGACGTGCTGGACTCCTCGCTGCTGCGCATGCCGACCGTGGGCTTCCTGACCCCCGGGGACCCGGCGTGGAACACGACTCTGGACGTGATGGAACAGGAGCTGGTCAGCGACAGCCTGGTCTACCGGTACAACCCCGCTGCCTCACCCGACGGACTACGGGGATCCGAGGGCACCTTCTCGCTGTGCACGTACCTGTACGTCGACGCACTGGCGCGCGCGGGCCGCCTGGACCGGGCCCGGCTGGTCCTGGAGAAGATGCTCGGCTACGCCAATCATCTGGGGCTGTACTCCGAGGAGATCGACCCCACCGGGCGGCAACTGGGCAACTTCCCGCAGGCCTTCACCCATCTCGCGCTCATCGACGCGGCCATCACACTCGACAACGCCCTCAACGCCCGTCATCAGAGCGGCAGGTGAGGGCTCACACCCTCCTCGGCGCCCTCGGCTCCTGATGTCAGTCCGGGGCCGGGCCGAGCACGACCAGGGTGTCGCCCTCCTGCGGAGCGACCGGTCGTGCCTCGGTGACAGGCACCAGCCGGCCGTCGGACCGCAGCACGAACAGGACGTCGTGGTCCGGTGGCAGCGTCTCCGAGGCGGGCCGCAGCAGCAGGCGTGCGCCCCGCCCGAAGCGATCGGCCAGGTCCTGCCGGACCAGGTGGCGGCCGAAGAGGACGTCGCTCTCGGCGTAGGGGGCGACCACGGCGCTGCTCTCGGGCGCCGGGCCGACCCGGAGTACCGGTCCTTCGACGCCGTCCTCCAGGACCACCGAGGCGAGGACGTTGAAGTCGTCGTCGTCCGTGAGGAGGTACACCGCGGTCACGCCCTCCAGCCTGGCTCCGGGGCTGGTCGCCGTGGCCATCAGCCCTCCGTCGGCCAGCTCGATCCCGGCCCGTGCGATGCGGTCCCGCTCCTCGACCGGTCCGGCCCACATCAGCACGTCGAGGCCGGCCGCCCGCAGCACGCGGGCGAGCTCGATCACCCACGGGGCGCCGCCGACCAGCAGCGGGCGGGTGCGTGGGGTACGGACGACGCCCAGCCGTGCGGCCACCGCCCTGGCCGTGAGGGAGTACACGAGGACGGTCCCCACGATCACCAGGAAGGTGACCGGCAGGATCGTGCCGGCGTCGGGCAGGCCCCGGTCGACGAGCGCGCCGGAGAACGTGGCGGCCGTGGAGGCGGCGACGATGCCCCGGGGCGCCATCCAGCCGACGAAGGCGCGCTCCCCCTTGCCCAGACTCGTCCGGGCGGTGGAGAGGGCCGAGACCAGGGGCCGTACCAGCAGGACGAGCAGGGCGATGAGCGCGAGGGTGGGGAGCAGCACCGGAACCACGGACTTCGGGGTCACCGTGGCCGAAATGGAGACGAACAGCAGCCCGATGATGAGCTGGACGAGCGTCTCGAAGAACGGCCGGCGCGCCGGCATGTCGAAGCCAGGCCGGTTGGCCACCGTCATCCCGGTGACGACGGCAGCGATGAGCCCCGTGTCGTCGAGCACCATGTCGCAGCCTGCGGCCACCACGACCACAGTGGCCAGCTGGGCGAGCGTGCCCAGGGTCTCACCGAGCCGGAGCACGCGGAGGGTGAACCCGAGCAGCGCGCTTCCCACGACTCCGCCGAGCAGCCCGACGCCGAGGCTCGCGAAGAAGGTGACGAACCGGAATCCGTGCCCGGTCCGGAACCCTCCGGCGACGATGGAGTGGAAGACGACGGCGCCGAGAATGCCGCCGATCGGGTCGATGAGCGAGCCCTCCCAGATCAGTACCCGTCGCACGGTGTCGGAGGGCCGTACGTGGTCCAGCAGCGGCCCGACGACCGTCGGCCCGGACACGACGAGGATCACCCCGACCATGCAGGCCACGGCGAACGGCACTCCGAGCAGAGCGGGTCCCACCGCCATGACGGCCGCCCAGGTGAGGAGCACACCCAGCACGACCAGCCGCAGGACCACGCTCCTGGTCGCTCCCCGGAGGTGGCGCAGGTCCAGTCCCAGTCCCGCGTCGTAGAGGATCAGGGCCACCGAGAGGGACACCAGCGGGGAGAAGGCCGGGCCCACCAGCTTGTCGGGGTGGACCACGTCGGTCAGGGCTCCCGCCGTGAATCCGGCGGGCAGGAGCAGGACGATGGCGGGGACCCGCAGCCGGTACGCCAGGATCTGCGAACCCACCGCGAGCGCGAAGGTCAGCCCGATGCCCAGCAGGATCTCGTTCTCGGTCACCGCCTCACCACCCCGGAAGGGTTCCGTACACCGTCGCCGCCCTCGCGGGTCAGGCGTCGCCGCCCGCGCCGCCGCGCCGCAGGTCGGCGTCGGTGAGCGACTCGAGCTCGCCGTGGGTGTCCAGCCAGTACAGGCAGGCGACCGCGGGGAAGACCAGTACCACGGCCACGAGGCTGACCAGCATCAGCCAGCGCAGTGTGGTGGGGGCGCCGGCGCCGGCGCTGACGGTCAGCGACACCGGGATGAGGTACGGCCGCTGCGCCAGGCCCCAGGCGAACACCCCCGCGGCGACCGCCACGACGGCGGTGCTGCGGGACCACCGCGCGTCGGCGGTGCGCAGCAGCAGCCAGCCCGTGGCGAGCGCGGCCACGGCCGCCAGGACGAGCAGGACGAGCCCGACGCCGTGTGTGAGTCCGTGCCACATGTGAGGGGCGTCGGCGTGGGTGACGAACAGCATGACCACCGTCAGCACGGCGACCACGGCGAGGGCGACGAGCGCTCGCCTGCGGAAGTAGCCGTCGAGATCGGGGGCGGTGAAGCGGCGCGCGTCCCCGGCCAGGAAAACGGCGCCCAGGAACGCCGTCATGGTGACGGCGAGCAGCCCGAAGAAGAGGGAGGTGGGGTTGGCCCAGTTCTCCACCGACGCCGCTGTGCCCGGGGAGACCCGGCCGGAGGCGATCCCGCCCACGGCGGCGCCGAGGAAGAACGGCGTGAGGAGGGAGGCGATCGCGAACACCGCGCCGTACAGGCGGCGCCCGGCCAGCCGGCGGGCGGGCTTGCGCAGGGCGAAGCCGGCGCCGCGCAGCACGGTGCCCACGGCGGCGAGTGCCAGCGGCAGCCACATGGCGACGAACACGGTGCGGAAGAAGGTCGGGAACCCGGTCCACATGATGACCAGGACGAAGATCAGCCAGACGTTGTTGACCTCCCACACGGGGGCCATCGCGTGGTCGATGAGCCGTCGTGGCCGCCTGCCGCGTTCGGCCCCGCCCGCGGTGAGGTCCCAGAAGCCGGCACCGTAGTCGGTGCCGCCGGCACAGGCGTAGGCGGCGATCGCGAGGAGCAGGACCATCGCGACGAGGTCGGCGGTCACGGCCGGTCCTCCCCCCGGCCCGAGGGCCCGCCACCGGGCGCGGAAGCGCTGCCCGCCCGCAGGGCCGAGCGGGGTCCGTACGGAGTCTCCGCCTCCGGGCTCTCCGCCCTGCCCGCCATCGTGTCCGAGGCGTCGGCGAGCCGCCAGCGGGTGCGCATCTTCAGCAGGACGGCGAGGAACGAGCCGAAGACGAACACGTAGACGGCGGCGACCAGGCCGAACATGGTCCACAGGGCGGGGGCGCGGGTCGCGGTGACCGCCTCGGCGACTCGCATGTACTGGTAGACGATCCAGGGCTGGCGGCCCACCTCGGTGGTGATCCAGCCGCACTCGACGGCGACGACGGAGGCCACGCCCGCGCACGCCGCGCCCCGGAAGAACCACGGGGAGGCGGGCAGCCGGCGCCGCCACAGCCACAGGACGCCGTACCAGAGGGCGAGCAGGAGCAGCAGGGAGCCGATGAAGACCATGGTGTCGAAGGCGAAGTGCGTGATGGTGGCCTGGAGGGGGGTCGGGTGGTCGTCGGCCGGTACGGCCGTCAGTCCGGTCACCTTCGTGTCCGGGCGGAAGCCGGCGAGGATGGAGTCGAGCTGGGGGATCTTGATGCCTCCGGAGACCGTGCCGTCGGAGTGCAGCCTGCCGTAGAGGTACTCCGGCACGTGGGTGTCGGTCCTCCAGACGATCTCCATCGCGGCGAACTTCTCCGGCTGCTTGTGGAACACCTGGCGGGCGATGGAGTCGCCGAGCACGAACTGCACCGGTGTGAGCACCGCGGCCAGCGTGAAGGGGATGGTGAAGCCGAGCCGGTGATACCGGTCCCGGCGCCCGCGCAACCAGCCGACCGCGTAGACGCCGGCCACGACGAAGCCCGCCGTCACGAACATCGCCACGACGAAGTGCCAGTACTCCGGGCCGAACATGGGCGTGAAGACGGCCTTCAGGATGTGCACGTCGGTGGGGTTGCCCGCGGAGTCGAGGGTGAATCCCTGCGGTGTGTTCATCCAGGAGTTGGCGGCCAGGATGCCGAAGGCGCCCAGCAGGGCTGCGAAGGGCAGGGGCAGGCCGAGCAGGAAGTGGGTCCGGGAAGGAAGCCTTCGCCATCCGTAGAGATAGATGGCGATGAGCACGGCTTCCAGGAAGAAGGCCCAGGCCTCGACGCCGAACCCGATCCCGAAGACGTCGCCCCACCGGCCCATCATGCCGGGCCACAGCAGCCCGAACTCGAAGGACAGCACGGTGCCGGTGACCACCCCGATGGCGAACTGCACCGCCATGACGGCCGACCAGCGCCGGGCCAGCAGCAGCGCCGTGACGTCGCCTCGGCGCAGGCCGTAGCCGTGCATGATGAGCGTGATGAGCGGCAGGGCCACTCCCAGCGGCACCAGGATGATGTGCGAGGCGAGGGTGAACGCCATCAGTGACCGGGCCGGGAGCATCTGGGCCGGCACGTCCGCCATCAGGTGGACCGTGTTGTGCATGCGTGTCTCCAGCCGGGGACGGCGTGCGGGAAGGGGTCAGCCGCCGGTGGCGAAGCCCGGGAAGAGGGTCATGCCGCCGTCCACGTAGAGGGTGGCTCCCACGACGTAGTCCATGAGGTCGGAGGCGAGGGCGACGACCGCGTTGGCGATGTCCTCCGGGTCGCCCACCCGGTCGTACGGGATGAGCCGCAGCAGGTCGCGTTCGGCTTCCGGTGTCTCCCAGGCGCTGCGGTTGATCGGCGTCCTGATGGCCCCGGGCGCCACCGCGTTCACCCGGATCTTCTTCGGCGCGAGTTCCTGGGCCAGGGTCTGCATCATCATCTGTACGCCGCCCTTGGAGCTGGCGTAGTTGACGTGCCCGGCCCACGGGATGATCTGGTGGACCGAACTCATGCAGATGATCTTGCCGGCGGCGCGCGACACCTCGGGGACGACCCCGCGCCGCAGGAACTCCTTGGTCGCCTCGCGGGCACACAGGAACTGTCCGGTGAGGTTGACGTCGAGCACCTTGCGCCACTGCGCGAGGGTCATCTCGGTGACCGGGGCGTCACGTTGCAGTCCGGCGTTGGCCACCAGGACGTCGATGGTCCCGAACTCGCCGACCATCCGGTCCATCATGGCGACGACCTGGTCCTCCTGGGACACGTCCGCCTCATAGGCCGCCGCGCGCACCCCGAACGAGGTGATCTCTTCGACCACCCGCTCGGCCTCCTCGCGGCCGGCCACGTAGTTGACGACGACGTCGGCCCCGGCCCGGCCCAGTCCGATCGCCGTCGCCTTGCCGATGCCGGAATTGGCGCCGGTGACCAGGGCCTTCTGCCCCTTGAGCAGTTGAGCGGGGATCACGCTCTGCGACGCGTCCTCGGTGACACCCACGATCGACAGCCTCCTCCGCTGCGGGACTCCGGTCCGCCGGGACCAGTGCCCGGACGGGTCGAAGGCCACAGAATCACCGCGGGAGGAACGGGGCGCGCGGGACGGGTCGGCGTTGGGCCGCCTGGCTGATCATCTTCGCCCGGCCGGAGGCCGCAGCCCGGCAGGGTCAGCCGAGCCGCTCCAGGATGTGGTCGCCCACGCGCAGGGCGTTCGCGATGGCCGTCAGGGACGGGTTCACGGCTCCGATGCTCGGGAAGAAGCCGGTGTCGACCACGTACAGGTTGTCCAGGTCGTGGGCCTTGCAGTGGACGTCCAGCGCCGACGATGCCGGGTCGTCGCCGAACCGCACGGTACCGGCCTGGTGTGCGGTGGCGCCGATCGGCATGCCCTTGTGCAGGTAGATGCTGTGGGACAGCAGATGGTGCTCGTGCATGCCCAGATGGCCGAGCATGTGCTGGAACTTGTGCCGCAGCCGGGTCAGACCGGCGATGTTGTTCGACTCGTCGAGAGCGAGGTGGACACGGCCGTCGTCGTCGAGGGTGACCCGGTTGTCGGGTTGCGGCAGGTCCTCCCCGCACAGCCAGAAGTCGACGGCGTGATGGGCGAGCACCTCGAAGGGCATGTCGGGTGTCACCGTGCCCGCCCAGCGCGGCGCCTCACCGTGGATCTGTTCGGAATCCGACTTGCCCAGCATCTGGATCCCGCCCATCGGGTACTCCCAGTCGTCCGCGCCCAGATACCAGTCGTGCAGGGCGAGGGTCTTCTGGAAGAGGGTGTCGTTGGGCTCCTTGGACACGGCCATCAGGGCCAGGTTGTTGTGGCGCATGTAGTACCGGCCGACGACGTCGGAGCTGTTTGCCAGGCCCCGGGGGTGCCGGTCGTTGGCCGAGGCGAGCAGCAGGACCGCCGAGTTCACCGCGCCGCACGCGACGACCACGATGTCCGCCGAGTAGCGGACCTCCTCGTCGGCCACCCGGGCCACGACCGCGGTGACGCTGCGCCCGTCGGGACCGGTCTCCAGCCGGACCACGTGTGCGTTGGTGACCAGTTCCACGCCGGGGTGCTCCAGGGCCGGTTCCACGCAGATCACCTGTGCGTCGGACTTGCCGCGGACCAGGCAGGGAAAGCCGTCCACCCGGTCGCAGCGGATGCAGACGCTGGACCGGGTCGCCCGGCCGCTGTCGTCCTGGCTCAGGTTGACGCCGATCGGCAGATGGAAGGGGTGCAGGCCCTGCTTCTCCAGGTCGTCGCTCAACTGCTGGATGCGGGGTTCGTGTTCGACCGGAGGGTAGGCGTACTGCGCGCTGACCGGACCTTCCCAGGGGTCCTCGCCGTGCCGTCCGTGGACCAGGTAGAGGTGCTCCGCCTGTGTGTAGTACGGCTCCAGGTCCTCGTAGCGGATGGGCCAGGCGGGCGAGACGCCGTCGTGGTGGCGCAGTTCGCCGAAGTCCTCGGGGCGCAGCCGGAAGAGGGCCGCGCCGTAGAACTTGGTGTTGCCGCCCACGTAGTAGTTGACCTCGGGCGGGAACTCGCGTCCCTGCTTGTCGATCCAGAACTCCGGGGCACGGTACTTGCCCTTGACGAACACGGCCGTGGAGTCCCAGTTGTCGCGCTCGCGCGGGAGGAAGCCGCCGCGTTCGAGGAGCAGCACCCGCTTGCCGGACGGAGCGAGCCGGTGGGCCAGTGTGCCGCCGCCGGCCCCGGTGCCGATGACGATGACGTCGTAGTGGGTGGATGTGCTCAAGGGGACCACCGTCCTTGCGCTCGCGGCCCCACTCGTCCGGGGGACCCTTCGGTGCGCACTGCGGGAACGCAGCAGCCGGTCCGTCCCTTCGAACGTATCCGCCGTACGGGTGGTCGGCACCTGGGGGAAGCGGCGAGCGGCCGGCCGTGTCAGAGGACGGCGATCGGATTCACCGGGGATCCGGTGGCCCCGGGCAGGCGCAGCGGCGCGACCGCGCAGAGGAAGGACCAGCGTCCCGCGTCCGCGCAGGCCGGTGCCAGTTCCTCGAACTGGAGCCAGTCCATCAGGTACGTGCCCATGGCGTGGATCGCGAGCACGTGAACGGGGAAGCCGACGCCGTCCACCGGGCTGGGGGCGGTGTCGTTGTTGCCGTCCCCGCCCAGCACCGCGACCTGCCGCTCGGCCAGGAACGTCACAGCCGTCGGGTGCAGTCCCGCGCGGGCCTCCGAGACGTTCCACGCCCCCAGCTCCCGCCGTCTGAGCCGGTGACCGACCCGGACGAACAGCAGGTCCCCCGGCCCGGCCCGGACGCCCTGGGCCTCCTCCGCCGCGGCCAGGTCCTCCGGGGTCACGTGGTCGCCCGGCTCCAGCCAGGGCACCCCGCGCAGCCTGGGGACGTCCAGGAGCACACCGCGGCCGACGATGCCGTTGTCGACGAGGTCCACGGACAGCGCGGTGGCTCCGTCCGGCGTCAGGCTGTGCGCCGGAACGCCGTCGTACAGCTCACCGTCGACGATCACATGACACAGGGCGTCCAGGTGGCTGTCCACGTCGCCGTGGATGTTCATCGCCAGCCGGTCGCGTGCGAAGTGCGGGCCGGGAGCGTCCAGGTCCGCGGGGGGCGGTCCCGTCATGCGGTGGGCGGCGGGCTCGGGGCTGTCCGGTCCCCGGCGCGTCTCGATGGGGGCGGCGAGTGACACCGTCCTTCCTGAACGGACCTCGGTCGCCGCGGCCCGCACACGTTCGGAAGTCAGGTGGCGCAGGGCCCCGCGCGGCGGGCCGCCGGCCTGCCGTGTCCCGGCGCGCAGCCGCTCGTACAGCGCCCGGAACGCCGCCTCGCTCATACGTGGTGCGGCTGGTACGCCCGAGGCCGCCGAGGGAAGCATGTCGCACTCCTCGCTGTTTCTCGGTTTCTCGCTGTCGGAAACGACCGGTCCGCCCATGGCACCCCGGCCATTGCAGCACGCGGTCCGCGCGGTCGCACATCGCCCCGACGCGCCCCCGTTCCATCGGCACCGAGCGCCGGGAGGTCGTCCGGCGCCGATGCACGGAGTCCGGGCGGTGCGTGCATGATGGGTCGGTGGATCAGTTACTGAACCTGCTTCCGGCGGCCTTCTGGAACGTGCCCCACGTCGGCTCCCGTTTTCCCGGTTCGCCCACGGTGACGAGCCGCCCTGATCTTGCCCTGGGGGCGAACTGCCAGCTGTTCGCCTACGAGGTGCTGCGGCACTTCGGGTTCGATCCACCGGCTCTGCGTTCCAGTGAACTGTGGGCCGACAGGACGGCCACCGTTCATGTGTCGCCCGCCCGGCCACTCGACCTGCTGCTGTTCAACTCCACCCACGATGCGTACGGCGCGCATGTCGGACTCTGGGCGGGCGAGGGACGTGTGCTGCACCTGTGTGCGGAGGCAGGACGCCCGGCGGTGTGGGAACTGACGGAGTTCGCCGCGCGGCAGCGGTATCGGGTGCTGCTCGGCGTCAAGCGCGTGGTCGCCCGGTCCGGCAGCGCACCGACGCCAGGCGCGGCCGCCGGGGCGTAGCCGCCCGAGTCCCGAGAGCGGTGCACTCCGCCCCCACACGGCCATGGCATATGCCCCCGACATTGTTGCGGCCATCCGAATGAAGCGCCGAGCGGCGCATCGCCGGGCCCGGGCCGGTGTGCTGATGATGTCTGCGTCTTTGCGCCGCCCGCAGTCCCCAGCCCGCTTCCGACGGGCTGCTGTGCCATGCGCGAATTCGGGAGGAGATGACTTTGTCCGAGCAGCAGGACGAGAAGGCCGAGCAGAGCGTCGGGGCGTTCACGCTCGCCGGCCCTCTGAGCTCCGCACCGCCGGTAACGCTGCCGTACCCGGTACCGGAGCCGGACGAGCAGTGGCAGCTGCCGAACGGCTTCGCGCACGTCTTCTACGGCGAGCGCAACCAGGGCATCACGCGTCCGGTGATCATGGCCGACGGCTTCAACCTCGGCAGGAGCGATCTGAAGTGGCTGTACGCCGGCCTCGACCGCGACCACCCCTTCCTGAGCGAGCTGCGCCGCCGGGACCGGGACGTGATCCTGCTGGGCTTCGAGGAGCGCACCACCTCCATCCTGGACAACGCCCAGACCGCGGTGGCCGCCGTACAGCGGACCCTGGCCGAGCAGCTGGGCGGCGCCCCGCTGACGGTGGGCGGCTTCAGCATGGGCGGTTTGATCACCCGCTACGCACTCGCCAGGCTCGAGATGCTGCGGATGGACCACCGAACCGGGCTGTACTTCTCCTACGACAGCCCGCACCGGGGCGGCGTCGTGCCGATCGGCCTCCAGGCCTTCGCGCACTTCATCCCGGTCGCGAACGACTTCGCGCGGCAGATGAACAGCCCGGCCGCCCGGCAGATGCTCTGGCGGCACTACGACCCCGAGACCGGGCAGGTCGGGATCGCGCCGGAGCGCAAGGAGTTCCTGCGGAAGCTGGAAGAGGTCGGCGGCTGGCCGCGCCTCCCGCGCATCCTCGCCCTGGCCAACGGCCGCGGTGACGGCAGGGGCCTCGCGATCCCGCCCGGCGAGACCGTGCTGAAGGTCGAGCGGATCTACCCGGGCACCACCTTCCACACCCAGGCCCAGGGCAAGGACGTCATCGTCGCCGAGCTGAAGCGGCGGTTCCCCAAGGCCGAGAAGACCATCAAGACGAGCGGCTTCCCGGAGCCCGACGGAGCACCGGGCGGCACCCTGCGCTCGTACGGGATCCTCGCCGACATGCTGAAGAAGGCCGGCGCGCAGGTCGATCTGCGGCACGAGGACGTCTGCTTCGTCCCCTCGGTCAGCGCCGTCGCGATCCGCGACATCGACCAGCAGAAGGACCTGTACGCGGACATCGACGCCCTGGACCCGTCGGAGAGCGAGGTCGACGACTTCGTCTGCTCCTCGACGACGACGGCGCACACAGCCATCACGGAGGAGCTGTGCGGGTGGCTGCTGGACCGGCTGCCCGACTGACACCGCGGGCCGGGCGGAGGTGTTCTCGGGGAACGCCTCCTGATGCGGCCGGAACAGGCGGTGAGGCGCCGCGGCCTCCCGCTGGCATCCGGCCGCATCCGGGGTTGGGGGCCCGCGCCGGGGGGGCCGGGGGTTGGGCGCGCTTGGGCCGGGCCCGGACCCCCGGCCACGTACACGGTGACCGCATCGCCGAACCCGGGGGAGTTGCGGGGCCGCGGCGGTGTCGCGAGGCTTGGAGCGGCGGCCCGCACGGGGCGAGGAGGCGGTGTGACTCCACCACGGATCCCGGCACACGGCGCGGAGCCGGGCGTCTCACGCCGGCGGTTCCTCTGCGTGTGTGCGGGCGTGGGCCTCGGAGCCGCGGCGTGCGACCACGGACCCCCCGCCCGGCCACCCCGCACCGGCGACGGCGGCCATCGGCCGGACGCGGAACGGGACGCCCCGGGCACACCCGACTGGCGCATCACGTCGCAGGGCCCGCCGGACGCGATCGTGGGTTACACCGACCGGGTGAGCGTGACGCCCGGACAGGAAGTCGGGCTGTCCGTGTCGACCACGGCGGCCTCGTTCCGGGTGTCGGCGTTCCGCGTGGGCTGGTACGGCGGTGCCCTGGCCCGGCGCGTGTGGACCTCGCCCCCGGTGCGTGGCCGTGTCCAGCGGGCCCCGGGGTTCCGGCCGAAGACCCGCACGGTGTTCGCGGACTGGCGGCGCACCCTCGCCCTCGACACGGCGACCTGGCCGGAGGGCGCCTATCTGCTCCGGCTGGACGCGGCCACCGGACACCAGCGCCACGTGCCGCTCATAGTGCGCTCGGTCCGGGGAACGGGTCGCACGGTTCTGCTGCACGCCCCGGCCACCTGGCAGGCGTACAACCGATGGGGCGGTTCGAGCCTCTATGCCGGTCCGACGGGGTCGTACGAGACCCGCTCCCTGGCGGTGAGTTTCGACCGGCCCTACGACAGTGACGGGGCCGAGAAGTTCCGCGTGTACGAGTGGGCCGCGGTGGTACTGGCGGAGCGGCTGGGCATACCGCTCGCCTACACCACCGGCCTCGATGTGCACACCGACCCGGCAGTACTGGACGGCGCCGCCGCCGTCGTATGTCTCGGGCACGACGAGTACTGGACGCCCGAGCAGCGCGCCCACGTCACTCGGGCCCGTGACGCGGGCACCAACATCGCGTTCCTCGGCGCCAACACGTGCTTCCGGAGAATCCGTCTGCAGCCCGGCACGGGCGCGGACGACCGTACGGTGGTGTGCTACAAGTCCGCCTACCGCGCGGACCCGTGCTACGCCGCGCAGCCGGCCCTGGTGACCGCGGACTTCCGTGCCGGGCCCGCCCCCGATCCCGAATCTTCCCTCACCGGAGTGCTCTACGAGGGTTACCCGGTCGACGCACCCTACGTCGTCAACTCGTCCGGTCACTGGCTGCACGAGGGCACCGGAGTGCGCGCCGGTGACGCCTTCGCGCACCTGGTGGGCGTCGAGTACGACCGCGTCACGCCCACCCCGGAAACCCCGCGGCTCCTGGAGATCACCGCACACTCACCTCTGGTGTGCGCGGGCCGCCCCAGTCACAGTGACTCGGCCTACTACACCGTCCCCAGCGGGGCGGGGGTGTTCGCGTCCGGGACCATGCGCTGGGTGGAGGCCCTGGTGGCAGGGTCGGATGAACTCGGCCGCGACCATGGCATGGACGCCCGCACCCGCGCCTTCGTCACCCGCACGACGGAGAACCTGCTGCGCGCCTTCGCCGAGGGCCCCGCCGCCCGCCACCGTCCCGCGCCACTCCCCAACTGCCCGGATTTCTACGCGACTTGACAGGCGACGACGACCGGCGAGTGAGTGTGCCGTGACCTACACCGGTGGGTCCTTGAGGAGTTCCAGCAACCAGCGGGCACTCTCCGCCGCACCCGTGGCACCGGCGGAACCGGACGCGGCCGGGAACAGGCGGCCCCAGGAACAGGCACGGCCGAGCGCGCTCAGTCGCCATGCGAGGCTCACCGCACGTCGTAGGTCCGCGGTGGTGCGGCCGGCGCCCGTCCACGGCTCCAGATAGGCGTCGCGCAGTCGCGGCAGCACGTCGTGCCCGTAGCGGTCTCGGGCCCTCCGGGCGGGGACCAGCAGACTGCAGAACGGATGGGAGACGGCCGCGTCACCCCAGTCGAAGAACGTGAACCGCCCCGGTTCCGGGTTGAACAACTGGCCGTCGTGCAGGTCCGAGTGGTCGAGGGAGTCCTCGATGCCCAAGGCCGCCAGCTCGGCACACCATTGCACGAGGTGCGGCCGAAGGTCCTCGAGACTCCTGCGCTCCTCCTGCCCCAGCGCATGGTTCTTGGCGAGCAGCCCGTCGAAGACGTCGGGCAGCGCGGTGGTGCGCGCGGCGGGAACACCCAACTGCTCTATGTCCCGCGCGTACGGGACCAGCGCGTGCTGCATGGCCGCGTACTGACGCAGGAGCGCTTCCCACGCGCCGGGACCGGCCGCCTCCCGTGCGAGGACGCTCCTGAAGAGCTCGCCCCCGTCGGGCAGCAGTGACCAGCCGCGATCGGCATCTACGGCGAGCGGCCGCAGTACGTGTCCGGGCACCCAACGGGCCAACGCCCGGGTCAGTGCGCCTTCGAAGGCGCTGGCCGGTGGATTCGCCTTGAACCAGACCGAGTCACCTCCCCGAACACATACCCGCACGAGGACGGACCAGGGGCGAAGTCGTACCTCTGTTCGGCCGGTCACCCTCAGACCATGTGCGGCGAGCTCGCCCTCGACCCAGCCGAACACGTCGTTCCGCCAGGTCTCCTGTTCCCATGGAGTGAGCGCATCCTCGTACTGACCGCGGTCCACGGTCATCGACACCTCTTGCCGCATCGCCCCATCCCAGCATCGCGGTCGACCTGCGGCCACCGTATTTCCGCAGGAAGAGCGCCTGCGGGCCTGCCCCGGGGCCCCACCCTTCGCACATCACCGAGGACTTGGGCCCGACGGTCGTCGCGAACAGATCTCGAACAACGTTCGCCCGCGGCACATCCCCACGTCGGTCGCATAGGCAACGCACAGGGCGGCAGGACATGCCACGCTGCGCGGTGAATTGATTCGGGAAGGATCACGGAAGCAACAACTTGCTGCGTAGCATCTCTCAGGGCAGTGTGTCTGCTCACAGAAGCGGCCCGGCACCCGGCCAAACACCAGCCGAGTCAGTGCCTTCACGTCCGCCAGCCGCCACGGCAGGTCCCGGTGCACAGCCGGGGACCGAGGAAGGGTGAACAGCATGTCCGAGAGTACGATCCCAGTCACCGAGTTGGCGTCGCAGTACATCGCCCAGGTCACCAACGACCTCGAGCGCAACGTCAAGGAGCAGGAGCGCATCGGCGCGGAAATCATTGCGCTCCAGGAGCAGTTGGCCGTTCTGCAGCACGACCACTCCGTGCTGGCGAACATGCAGCAGGCGCTCGGTGTCCCGGCGGCGCCGGCCGCGCCGGCCGAGGCCGAGCCGGTGCCCGACAGCGCCGTCGTTCCCGCGCCGCGGCAGAAGACCACTGCGGAACCCCCCCCCCCAAATCCCCCGCGGACCCCGAAGTCCGCCCCGCCCGGCCGGCCGGCGGCAACCCGCAAACAGTCCGCCAAGAAGCCCGCCGACAAGGCCGAGGCCGCGCCGTCCTCGCAGCCGACCCTGGTCGAACTCGTGCGCCGTCATCTGTCGGAGCAGAGCGAACCGCGCTCGGCCGCGGAGGTCACCGCCGCGCTGGGGCAGGCCCATCCCGACCGGAACGTCAAGACCACTGTCGTGCGCACCACGCTCGAGGGGCTCGTGGCCAAGAACCAGGCCCATCGCTCCAAGCAGGGCACGTCGGTCTACTACACCGCGGCCGACACATCGGCCCCGGCGCGTGCCGGTGAGCCGGCGGCGTCCTCGGAGAGCACCGACGGCTGAGGTCGTGCGGCCACAGGCCACCACTGTGCGGGTCCGGACGCCATGGGGGAGGTCGACGTACGGTCGTACGCCCTCCTCCCCCTGCCGTACGCGGGCTTTCCGGTATGAGTAGTGGAAGAAGCGCGTTTCCCGTTTGCGCCCCAGTCGGCACATGCCCAAGGTCGGAGCGTGAGCACGTCTTCCGTTCCCCGCTCAGGTCCCGCCGCCCAGGACGGGCCCGGCCGGCGCCCCGCGATCAGGCGCCTGCGGCTCGATGCCCCCCGGGGCGTACCGGCGGCCCTCGTCCTGTTCGTGGCCATCCGGCTCACCGGGGTGGCGGTAATGGCCGCGACAAACCACCTGGCTCATCGCCCCCTGCTGAGCAGTCTGGCTCACTCGTGGGACTCGGTGTGGTACCTCCACATCGCCGAGCACGGGTACGGGAGCCTCGTCCGGGTGGCCCGCTCGGGTGCGCTGCAGACGGACTGGGCGTTCTTCCCGCTGTACCCCGGACTCATCCGAGGCTTGATCACTGTCCTGCCGCTCACCCCGGGCGCGGCCGGGCTGGTGATCTCCTGGACCGCCGCGGTGGTGGCCGCGTGGGGCATCTACGCGACCGGCCGCCACCTCTACGGACACGGGGTCGCCACCACGCTCGTCTGCCTGTGGGCGGCGCTGCCGCACTCGGTCGTCCTGGGCCTCGCCTACACCGAGCCGGTCTTCTCCGCCCTCGCCGCCTGGTCGCTGTACTGCCTGCTGAAGGACCGGTGGCTGTGGGCCGGCGCCCTGGCCGCCCTCGCGGGCCTGTCCCGGCCCAGCGGCTTCGCGGTCGCCGTGGCCGTGATCGCCGCGTGGGCGCACGAGCTGATCGGACGGCGCGGCCGCGTGCGTCCGGTGGTGTGGGTCGGTGCCGCAGTGAGCCCGCTGGGCTGGCTCGGATACGTGTGGTGGGTGGGGCAGCGGACGGGCGAACCATGGCGGGGCTACTTCCATGTGCAGGACGCCTGGAACTCGCGCTTCGACTTCGGCGCCGGATCGCTGCTCTTCCTGAAGGCCCTGCTCCTGCACGGCGGCCGCGTCGTGTACCCGACAGCGCTGGCGATCATCGCCGTCGGTGTCCTGCTGTTCTGCCTGCTGTGCCTGGACCGCGCGCCGCTGCCGCTGGTGGTCTTTGCGGGCGCCCTCGTCGCGCTGGTCCTGGGCGCCTCGGGTTCGTTCTCGTCGAAGCCGCGCTTCCTGGTTCCCGCGTTCCCCCTCCTCATCCCGTGGGCCCGTGCGCTCGTACGGACCTGGCGCGCGAGGCCCGCCCAGGCACTGCTGGTGGGCGGCGCCCTGACCGCCGTGTCCCTGCTCTACGGGGCCTACCTGACGTGCGTCGCCCACTCCCCGCTCTGATCGGCGATCCCGAGGCGCAGCGAAAACCGGAACCAATGGTTCCGTGACATCCCTCACAGCGCATACGGAAACTAGGCGTGCCGGTTAGTAGGCGTCGCTCTGGTGACATATGGGATTTGTCCGTCTTGGCCCTGGTGCACACCGCGCCCGGATTCACCGATTTCCGTCCGCGCGCCACCCTCGCCCGTTGCGCGGGCACAAAGGGTTTCTGACGGAGCGACAGCATGCCTCGAGAGCCCCGCACGCCGGGCCAGCACGCCCCCCACTGCCCTGACAAGAGGCCTACAAGGCTACGAAGCGGTGTAGTAGGCAGACCCTTTGCGCTCCGTGTGAAGGCTTCCTAAGAATGACGACCCGCAGGACGTCGCCGCAGTTCAGGAGCGGGTTACGCATGGGTAAGCACCGTAAGAGCACGCAGTACCGGCGGATAGTCATCGCTGCCGTCGCCGTGGGCGCCGTGGGCGTGCCGTCCGCCGCCATGGCCTGTACGGACTGGCCGGGCAGTGGAGAAGCGCGGTCGTACCGCGCCGAGAACGTCGCGGCGAAGGACTGGTGGAACGACCCGAACTGGGGTCGCCCCTGGAACGTGCACCAGGGCGGAAGGCCCTCGTGGACGGCCCCGGCCACGCCGACCCCCTCCGCGAGCGCCACGAAGACCACCGCGCCGAAGCCCAGGGCCACCGCGCACCCGCACGCCCCGAAGACCACGGCTCCCAAGCCCAGGACCACCACGGCACCCGGCACCCGGACCGCCACCGCTTCCACGACCCCCGCGTCACCGAGCACCCCGAAGCCCACCGCCACGGCGTCCGGAGTCGTCGCCCGGATCGTGGAACTCGTCAACGCCGAGCGCGGCAAGGCCGGTTGCTCGCCGCTGACCCTCAATGCCACCCTCAGCAAGGCCGCGCAGGCGCACAGCGAGGACATGGCGCTCCACCAGAACATGTCGCACACGGGGTCCAACGGCTCCTCCCCGGGCGACCGCATCACCGATGCGGGATACTCCTGGAGCGCCTACGGCGAGAACGTCGCCTACGGCTACGCCACTCCCGAGGACGTCATGGCGGGCTGGATGGCCAGCCCCGGCCACAGGGAGAACATCCTCAACTGCACGTTCAAGGAGATCGGCGTCGGTCTCGCCCAGCCCAACAGCTACTGGACCCAGGACTTCGGCACCGCCCGCTAGCCGGGTACCGCCGGCCGTCGGCCACCGCGCTCCGTCGGCCGGCGTGTTCCGTCGGCTTCCTGCAACCGCGCACGGGTCCGCGCCGGAAGTGTTCCGTGAACGGGTTTGGCTTCGCGGTGGGACAGAAGGGCCGGCGGTTCATGATCAGGTGGGTGGTACGTCCGGACGGCGGTCGGCCCGAGGGCCGTGACTGCGCGCATCTGGATCAGCCCGGTCCCGCTCCGGCCCCCGAGCGCAACCCGGGCTGCCAGGAGTGCGCGGCCCACGCACGGGGCCGGGTCCCCGTCCGGCTGTGCCTGACCTGCGGACATCTGGGCTGCTGCGACAGTTCTCCCGGCGGGCACGCCACCGCTCACTACGAGGCGACCGGGCACCCGGTGGCACGGTCCCTCGAACCCGGCGAGGACTGGGCCTGGTGCTACGCGGACGAGGTCTACCTCGAGCCGGTGCGCGGCAGGAGCGCCCCGGGCTGAGAGCCGCCCCGGGGCCGGTGGGCGTGGGGCACGCGGCGACCACCGGCCGCAAGCGGGGGTCAGTCGACGACCAGGCGCTCGTCGTTGGTCTGCTCCACCTGGCGCCGCACCAGGTAGGTGCCGGGGGCGTGGCCCATCGCTCCGTGTTCGGGGTGCAGGACGTAGGCAGTGGCACCCTCGTGGACGGTGAAGCATCCGACGTCCGCGCCCCCGCTCCGGAGCGGCGCCCAGGTGACCTCGCCGTCGGCCACCAGCAGGTGGGTGTGAGCGCCGCTGCCGGCGGACACCAGGGGTACGCCCGCCGCGGGGACCTGTGTACCGCCCTGGGGCGGCTCGTACCCGATCAGACCGACCGGGATCAGTCCGACGTCGCCCTGGCGCTGCAGGCCCGAGGTGACATGTACGGCGGCCTGCCGGTCGAGGTGTTCCAGGACGTCGACCCCCGCGAGCGAGGCGACGTGTCCGAGGGTGGGCCGCTGTGTGTGCACGGTGTCTCCTGATCAGGTGGCACGGGTGAGGGTGAGGTACTGGTCGCGGTTGAGGCCGAGCAGGCCGGCCGCCGCCGTGGTGGGGTCAGGGGTGTCGCCCGGCACGGTGAGCCCGTACCGCCTGCGGGTCCCGTCGCGCTCGACCGAGGCGTTCGTGCACAGCAGAACCCGTACGGGCACGTTGTAGACCGCGGCGGGCAGGTCGTAGAGGGCCAGCCACTGGCCCGGGTTGGCCGGGTCGGGCTCATTGCGGCCCACCTGCCGCAGGCCCGCCCCGGCGATGAACTCGGGCCAGCCCATCCGTTCGATCGCGCAGCGCCGCACCTCGACGTTGCGCTCCAGCAGAATCCGGTCGGTGTCCCAGCGGCCCTGGATCAGGGACGCGGGAACCGTCGTCCCGTGCCAGGCGTGCACCGCCCAGCCGTCGGGCCACGCAGCCGCCGGACCGTCGGCGCAGTGCGGACGCCCCTCCGCGTCCCGGTGGAAGACGTCGGGACGCGGGGTGAGGACCGCGTAGTCGCGAAAGGCCCACCAGTAGCCCGCGTTCCGGGCCACCTGCTGCTCACCGTGGACGACATCCATACCCCTCACGCCGATGCGCTCCAGGGCGTCGGCCCACGCGTAGGGCACCACGCTCCAGCCGGACCGGACGGTGCCCCGCCACCAGCGCAGGGGCGGCCGGGACGGTGTCCTCACGAACGGCGGGCAGACTCCTGCCCGGGCGGCCACCTGAGCGACCAGTTCGCCGTGCACCCGGGCCACGACCTCGAAGTCGAACCTGGCCGAGTCGACGTAGCCGTCGCTGTCGGCCCGCGGTGACAGGACTCCGGCATGCTGTGCGTTCACCTGGTGCCTGAGCGAGCCCACCGCCACGGAACGCCAGCCCGTCAGCCCGTGCAGCGGATCGCACGCCAGCGCCGACACCCGGTCGCCCACCGCTTCACCCACCTGTGCCTCGATCCGGGCGTGGACCTCGTGCTGGAGGTACGTTCCCCTGCCGGTCCCCAGACACCCGGACATCCGTGGGCGCAGGCGGGCGGACACTCGGGCGCCGAGGCCTCCCGCGACCGAGGCGACGATCCGGGGGAGCATGGCCTGCCCGATCATTCCGGCCCAGGGCGAGTCGAGCCAGACGATGAAGCGCGGGGGCGGCACTCCGAGCGCCCGGTAGGCGGCCCGTACCCCGTCCTCCGCCGCCGCGCGATCGCCCGGACCGGTCGCCACCTCGATAGCCGCCCACTCCGCTCCCACCTCGCGAAGGTCGGCCTCCTGCTCCCGCGTCAACTCCGTGATCAGCCGCTCGGATTCCATGACCCTTCCCCCGCCCGGCCGACAGGCCGGAGCCTCGGCTCCCGGTCGCCTTGCTCCCAATCCCCTTACGCCCCGGCGGTCTTGACGACACCTGCCGCGCATGAGTGGCGTACCCGCCGGCCTCGATCGGGCGGCTCACCCGGTTGACGCCGTCGCGGCCCGCCCCGGTTCCCGCATCGCCCAGGCACATCTCCTGCCGTCCGGAACCGCAGAGCTGGTCACCGTCGCAATTCGGCCGTCCTACCGCCGAGTTCCGGGATGTGTCGCAGAACTCCCGCGGAATTGTCCGTGATCCGTAACAGACGGATCCCGTGGTCGGCTTCCTCCGTCCTGACAGGTGCACGGGATCCCATCGGCACGGCAAGGAACGAGGCGTACATGGCACGGCATGGCGGGCGGGGATGGTACGGCCGGGTCGTCGCGGCGGCGGTCGGGGTGACGGCGCTGGCCGCCGCCACGTCGGTGTGGACGGCACAGGCCGGCCCCGTCGGCGGGGGGCACGCCGGCGCGAACACCTCCGGGAAGCCCTCGCAGAGCCGTCGGGCGGCGCCCGTGTCCGCGGAGATCGTCCACGCCTCGGACCGCGGCACCCGGGGCGTCAACATCACCATCGACGACGGGCCGGACCCGACCTGGACCCCGCAGGTGCTCCAGGTGTTGAAGGACTACGGCGTGAAGGCCACGTTCTGCATGGTGGGCACGCAGGCCCAGGCGCACCCGGAACTGGTCAAGGCAGTCGTGGCGGCGGGTCACCGGCTGTGCGACCACACCGTGTCGCACGACACCACCATGGACACCAAGTCCGACGCGTATCAGTCCCAGCAGATCCTCGACGCCGAACGCATGATCACCAAGGCTTCCGGCGGGGTCCGTCCGCTCTACTACCGTGCCCCGGGCGGTGCCTTCACGCCCTACAGCCGCAAGCTGGCCGCTTCCCGGGGAATGCGCCCCCTGGGCTGGAACGTCGACTCCAAGGACTTCGAACGCCCCGGCACGAACGCCATCGTCAGCACGGTGAAGAGCGAGATACCGAACGGCCCGACCGTCCTCTTCCACGACGCGGGCGGTGACCGCTCGCAGACCGTCGCCGCGCTGCGCGAGGTTCTGCCGTGGCTGAAGCAGCAGGGTTACTCCTTCGGCCTCCCGGTCCGCTGAGCCGTCCCGGGAAAACCGTTTGCGGACCGGCCCAGGCTCTGGGTACGGTCCGCGCATGCTTTCCACGCCCCGTGTCTCCTAGCTCGGACACCAGCTTCCACGCCACCCTTGTGTCCTTGAGCTGTTACGGAGCGTAACTCCCATGAATACCCTGCGCGGTTCCGGCCTGTTCCGGAACCGGGACTTCTCGCTGCTGCTGAGCGGACAACTGATCTCCGCCATCGGTGACCAGGCCCAGTCGATGGCCCTGCCGCTGACCGTGCTGGCCCTCACGGGGTCGCCCGGCCAGGCAGGGGTCGTGCTCGGCCTCGGTACTCTGTCGTTCCTGGCGTTCGGGCTGATCGCCGGCGCCCTCGTCGACCGGTGGGACCGCAAGGCCACCATGATCTGGTGCGAGGCGGGCCGTACGGTGCTCGCCGCCGGTGTCGCCGTCGCGCTGTGGCTCGACGGGCTCACGATGCCCCAGCTCTGTGCGACGGCCGTGCTCTCCGGAATCCTGACCACGCTGTTCCAGGTGGCGAACACCGCGGCCCTGCCCAATGTCGTCGGCCCGCGGCAGCTGTCCGCCGCACTCGGCCGCTCCCAGTCCGCCGCCGCTGCGGTGGGGATCCTCGGCGCTCCGCTCGCCGGTGCCCTCTACGCGCTGGGCCGGACCGTGCCGTTCGCCGTCAACGCGGTGTCCTTCGCCCTGTCCGCCGTGTCACTGCGTCTGATGCGTGCCCGGTTCCAGCTGGACCGGCAGGCAACCCGGACGAAGACCCGCGTCACCGCCGAGATCCGCGAGGGCCTCGGCTGGCTGTGGCGGCAGCCCGTCATCCGCTTCCTCACCCTGGTGTCGGCCGCCGACAAGGTGCGCTACGGCGCCGGTTACCTGTTGATCATCACGCTGGCCCGGCAACTGGGCGCCTCCCCGGTGTGGATCGGCATCGTGTTCAGCGGCGCGGCGGTCGGCGCGACGGCGGGGGCAATGGTCTCCGACCGGGCCACCCGGCGGCTCCCGCTCGGGCTGATCGCCGTGGTGATGCTGTGGTTGGAGGCGCTGATGTTCCCGTTGTACGCACTGGCTCCCGACCCGTTGGCACTGGCGGCGGTGGCGGCCGCCGAGTCCCTGGTCGCACCGGTCTGCACGGTGGCGATGACCACGCATCAACTGACCATCACCCCGGACGAGTTGCGGGGCCGGGCGACCAGCGCGGTCTCGACGCTCACCACGGGGGCGTTGTCGGTCGGCGCGCTCGCGGGTGGGGCGCTGATCAGCGCTCTGGGCGCCAGGCCCCTGGTCTGGCTCTGCGGAGCGTGGCTGGTCGCCCTGGCCGTCCTCACCACGGCCAACCGCGCCGTACGGCAGGCACCGCGGGCAGGCACGGCCACAGCGCCCGCGCCCACCGGCGCGGTCGAGACCACGGATCTGGCCAACTGAGG
>NZ_JBHYKH010000046.1:21629-30200 GCF_042741275.1 Streptomyces sp. NPDC058964 | reverse complement strand
GGGGGGCCCGCGGGGCGGGGGGCCCCCACCAGGGGCGCCCCCCCCCTGCACGGTCAGGAAGCCCGTGCTCCGATCAGAGTGGCCTCCACGGCCTCACACGTCATCTCGATCGGCACGACTTCCTCCCGCATGTCTGTGCAGGAGGCACGCATGCGCCTCAATGCCACAGAGGAATACACCCTCACGCGACGCGAAGATCACCACTTCCAGTCGTGCGGAACCCGAACGACATCCGTGTCCATGGAAAAGGGCGCGTCACTGCCTTCGACGACCTGGTGGAGCGACGGACTGCAGCTCACCGAAGGACTTCCTCCGGACCCGCCTTCTCAAGCGCGGCCTTGGCTCCGCGACCGGAGCTGGCCACGGCTGTTATAGAGGCGGCAACAGTGACAGCAGCGAGAGCGAACAGCGTGGGCGGGGTCTTGGACGCGACACCGGGATGCGCGATGAACACCGAGAGGGTAGCGACGACGGCAATCCACGAGCCGGCCACGCCGAACGCCATCGCGACCCCGAGCAAGGCAAGCGGCCGCAAGACCTCGGCAGACGGTCGACAACGGGTGACCACGGCGGCGGGTGTCACTGCCGCAGCGATGAGGAACGTTGCCAGCCCAAGCCACCCCAGAGCCCCCAGCCAATAGGAGGGCGGATCGACCAGATAGGCGACCATCAGGAGCAAGAACCCGCCGAACGCCACGGACAGCAGCGCAACGAGAGCCACCAGCGGGCGCCAGGCGGCCCAGTTGCCGGTTTTGGAGGTCTCCACAAGCAGCGATAGTGCGCCGAACAGCGCGATGAGCCCACCGCCGTACATGGCATAGCGCGCCACGCCGAACAGGGGCCACACCCAGTTCAGGGAATCCGGATCCAGTAGATCGTCCAGAACCCAGCTCAACAACTGCAAGACATATAGTGCGGCGCACCAACTGACCCAGGCTGCGGCAACACTTGCCTGCATGCGCCGACGGCGCCGCTCGACGGTGTCAACAGGCATCACGGGACGAAGCCACGCCTGGAGCACGCCGATGAGGAGGTCTGCGACGACGCTTGGGCCGGCGCCGGTGTCCTCCACCAGTGTCTCCAGTTCACAGCCGTAGCGCTCGCGGAACGAGGGAGGGTACGCCCGCAGGATCATCCGGGCCGTCACGTTGATCATGCGCCTGCTACCCCCAGCCGGGTCAACCCGGCGCGTGCGAAGCGGGCCATCGCCCGGAGTCTGTCGTCGAGTACGGCCTGGCCTTCTACGGTGAGGCGGTAGGGCCGGCGGCGCTCGTCCCCGTCCACCGCCGCGACCAGCCCGGATCCCTCCAGGCGGGAGATGGCGGCATACAACGTCCCCGGCCCCAGCCTGATGGACGTCTGTTCCTCGACGTCCTTGATGATTGCGTAGCCGTGCTTGGCGCCGTCGGCCAGGCTGGCCAGGATCAGTAGCCCAGGATCAGCCCATCCGACGCGGTCACGTTGACGAGGCATCAGGTGCTCCCTTCGTTCATACTACGTTACACGGTATATCGTTGTACGTAGTAGTCACTCGAGCGCCGCTGGCCCCGCAAGGCGATACCGCGCACGCCCGTATAAGCCGAGGACCTGACAGCGGAGTTGGCCGTTCGAATGGTTGACAGGAGCTGACCGTGCAAACCCCCACTGGGCGGTTTGCCACCGTGCTGCGGCACGGCGCGGCCGGCCGGATACCCAGCCCCGGAAGACCTCACGCGTCCAGGAAACGCCCGACGTTGGTCGCACCTCCATGCGGTACTGCCGCCACATCGTCGACAACGACGGGTGCAGGGCCGTCGTCCGGGAAGAAGGCGTCGGCGATCCGGAGGAGACCGGGTGGTCGGCCAGGCCCTGCCCCTACTCGGTCTGCCCGGCCCCTACTCGGTCTGCACGACGAACAACGTTGCCGAGCAGGCGAAACCGCCGGGCAGATCCCGCGGGCGGCAGATGCGCCGGGCACTGATCACGGCCGATTTCTGTGCGAGCGGGTGCGCAACGCGCGAGTCGCGTCCCCATACGTGCCCGACCGCCCTACTCAACCCGGATCTCGTACGTGCGCCGCTGGAGGGGCGGCCGCGTCTCCTCCCATGGACGCCGGTGCTCCAAATGCAGCAGAACTCGGCCCTGCCGTAGGGCCTTCACGACGAAGAGCAGGTCGGCGGAGGTACCCGGGGGCCGCCCCTCGAGTTCCTTGGCGGGCGGGCGCCCCTGGGCCACCTCGACGACGCTCGTGTCCCCCTCCAACTCCCAGGTCCAGGTGTAACCCGCGGAACCGAGGGCGGGCAGCCGGATCAGGAAGCTCGCGCCGGGCTCCAGAGCAACGGGGCCGGGCTCCGTGTGTTCGGGGATGGTCATCGGTGCGCCGTTCGAGGTGGGGAGACATGTGGGGCAGCGGCTGGGCAGCCCCACACGGTGTAGGCGGGTCACGCCTGGCCGATGACTGTCCCCTCGTGCCAGCCCGCTCCGTCACGCCAGTAGTGCTGAAGCCGGCCGTCGGTGCGAAGGACCACGACCTCGAGGTTGAGGCCGAAGCTGCCTTCGACGAGTCCGGCGACCGAGGCAACATCGTGGCCGAAGACCGCGCCCAAATGCCAGCTCATGTCCACCGTGTTGTCGCGCCACCAGTGCTGGACCCGGCCTCCCGCGGCGACGCACAACTCGAAGTTGCCGACACCGTTCTCGGTGGCCATGCCGTACTGGCCTTGGATCATCACCGGCGCACTGGCGATGCCGGAGCCGAAGACAGGGCCCGCGTTCCAGGCCATGCCGTGGTCGTTGTCCCGCCACCAGTGCTGCATCTGGCCCGTGCCGAGTACGCAGACCAGTTCGAAATTGCCCTGCACACCATAGTTGCTCTGCACCAGCGACGCACCGCTGAAGGCCACGCCCGCACCGAAGAGCGGTCCCGGGTGCCAGCCCGCGCCGTCGCGCCACCAGTGCTGCAACTGACCGCTGCCGACTCGTACGACGACCTCGAAGTTGCCCGGCGCGCCGTAGTTCGACTGGATGAAGCCCGGCACCCCTGCCGCATTCGCCGGGCCGAAGACGCCGCCGTCGTTCCACTTGCCGCTGTTCTGGTCCAGCCACCAGTGGTGCAGCCGCCCGGCTCCGGTGAGGTAGACGCATTCGAAGTTGCGGTTGAAGGTGGTGCTGGTGAGCGTGGGGCAGACGGCCGCGTCCAACCCGAAGACGGAGGCTCGTGCCCACGGGAAGCCGGCGGCCGTGTTGTCGCGCCACCAGTGCTGGACGGCCGAGCCATTGGTGATGGCCAGCATCTCGAAGTTGCGGTGGGTGGCACCATTGCCACTCTCATACAGGTTTCCATTGTGCAAACGGCGCTTGGTCCACGGGTCCGGGTTCGTCGCCAGCACTCCGTACTTGGCGAACTCGTCGATACGGATCTCGCCGTAGCCGATGCGCACATAGCCTCCGTCGCCCCAGCCCCGCCCCCAGGAGTTCTTGGCGATCCAGCAGCGATCGGGGTCGCTGTACCCGACGATCGCGATGCAGTGCAGGCCCGCGATGTGCTGCACCGTCTTGTGGTAGACGCCGGTGCGGTAGGCGAAGAAGTCGTCGGGCACCTCGATGCAGCATGTGATCGGACCGACGGCATCGAGCCACTGCTTCTGGTCGTTGGCCGTGCCGAGTTGCTGGTAGCCGTCGATCTTGACGATCCGTCCGTTGCGGTCGGGAGTCGGATGGTAGGCGGCATTGTCGGTGCGGTAGGGCCAACACCCCGGGTCGGCGAGACCATGCGCCTTGATCCAGTCGAAGTAGGTGTTCGGCCAGGAGCCGTCCGCGCAGTGCAGTCCCAGGCCGTCGTGCGAATCGCCCTCGGACCTCACACACCAGACGGCGTGCTCGATCCTCACCCGGCTCTCCACTACGGCAGTGGTCCCGAAGGCCACGCACGACTGGCACGGATCCTGGTCCCTGACCTGAGTGACCCAGTTCAGGCCCCACCGGTTGCGCCAGTCCAGCTGAAGACTCAACCCTGCCTCGTCCACGCCGGATTGCGGTGCCGCGCGGGCCATCAGCTCGTCGTCCACGGCCAGCGGGCCGGTCGGCAGCCCGAGCGCCGCCCGGCGAGCAGCCAGGAAGTGGTTGGCCGTGGGGTGCTCTTCCAGCAGGCCGGCCAGATCGATCTGCGGTACAACGGCCGCGGGCACGAGCTGTGCCTCGCTGGGTACGCCAAGCGGATGAACCGGCACCTGTTCGGCGTCGTCCGGTCGCGCGTCCGTGTGCCAGCGCACCTCCGGGCCCCCCAGCGCCCGGCGCACCTCTCCATAAGTGACCATTGCGATTCCTTCCCCCATACCTCAGGTTTTCGCCTGGCCCTGCCGCCTGGTGCGAGAGGGGATCCTGGATCTCCTGTTACGTCAGCCGTCCCGGTTCGCAACGAGGCATTTCCATAAATGGAAATGAGCCTGGCCGTAAGCTCACCCGCCAGCGCGGGTCGCCGGTCAGGACCGTAGACCAGCGTGAGACCGTCGGCAACGCTCACCGCAAGAAATACGCCCCGCCTCGGAGGTGATTATTTTTACGCCATTTAATTCAGCGACCCAGCTACGGGACCGTTTGCGATCTTCTTCCGCTGATCACGCTCTCACCACCATTGTCACGGCCTACCCGCTGGCCCATCCAACAACAAGCGTGCCGCCCTTGACGCCTTCGCACCCGGAGGGAGCAACCCCGTCCGCCGCTTCGTGACGTACAGGAGGTGCCGCCGGCACACAGCCGGATCCCCTCCATCCCGATACCTCGGCAGCTTGCCCAGAAGTCGCTCGAGCAGAATGCCCTCCGTGACCCCGATCTGCAGCTTGAATTCGGAAGGTGGAATTCCGTCATGGAATCCGATGCAGACTCCACGACGTCCATCCAACGAGCACTTTGTCCCGGCAGCCGTGTTCCGTTCCAGGTTTGGATGTCGCGCCAGTTCGGGGTGGATTCGCAGGTGAGTCTGCGCTCATGAGGTCGATCCACGCGACACGATTATGACTTCGGACCGGTGACGGCGCGCCTCATCGCCGCGGGCGAGCCGGCGGTGACTCAGGAGCCAGCCGAAGGTCCGCTGGACCACCCGGTGTCAGAGGATCACCGTGAATTCTTCGACAGTGGGGGCGCGTTGTACGACTTCGCCGTCGATGCCGAGGCGGGCGCCACGGCATGGAGGCCACCATCACCCTCAGCGGACACAGTCCTCAGCCGCGGCGATGTCCGCACGAGGCTGTTTGCACCGACACGGCTCCACCGACCGCTTCAGGACGAAGCGATGGACCTTGGCGATGGTCTCCTCGCGGGGGCGCGTGCGGCGGCGCTCCGAGGACGCGCCGCCGCAGAAACTCGCCCACCCCGCAGACCTTTCCCGGCCGGGGCCGCGTCGCCCACACCCCATGAATTGAGGTGATGTGTATGTGATGACTTGAAAAGTTCTTCACATTGTGAGCACGCGTCAGCCCGGCTTTGGAGCGGACTACACCTCGAGCTGCTCCTCCACCTTCTTGAGTTGGTGGCGAGCCATCGCCAGGTTCGAGCGAGTCTTGTCGAGCACAAGGTAGAGGAACAGCCCGTTGCCGTTGCGGCCGGCGACCAGTCGCATGAGGTGGTACTGCTTCTCCAGGGTGATCAGAATGTCCTCGATCTGGCCCTTGAGGCCCAGATGCTCCATGGTGCGCACCTCGGAGCGGATGACATCCGTGTTGCCGGCCGCGGCGACCGTCAGGTCCAAGCCCTTGCCGCCGCCCAGGGTGCCAAGGGCCATGCCGCTGGTGTAGTCGACGACCGCCGCCCCCAGTGCCCCGTCGACCCCCGCCATCATCTCCTTCAGCGACACTTCCACACTCGTCACGGAGTTTCCCCTTTGGTTGTCAACTGCAGCGGGCCGCCTGTTCCGGACCCGCCCTCGTGGCGGCACCGTAGGCTGGCGAATGCAGTGCCAGGGGCGCCTCTCCATAGGTGACACACAATGATCGAAAGGCGGTCTACGAGGGTCGCCCGATGACAAGGATTGACGCGCAAGCCTGGATGCAGCGTTTACTCAGCAAGTGTCGAGAGCCGTGGTTTGGGTGGCGCGAGGGGCCTTGCGCGCTCGTCCAGGACGCCGCCCGCGTACTGAGGCGGTTGCCGCCGCCCCAACCGGAGCCGACCGAGGATCCCCTTGTTCCGCTCCCACCACCCGCACTCCACCGCCCACGCCGATGCGAAAGCCTCACCCGCACTCCACCCCGGCCGCAGTCGCACGCCCGCTGTCTCCCGGGTGCGGCAACCTACCCATCGCCGACCGTTGGCCACCGATCTTGGATAGGCTGCTGGGGAGCCCTTCAGGAGGTGTCATGGCGAAGGTCACCATCAGCCTGGACAGCGATCTGGCCATCGAGGTCATGCTGCTGGCCGGTGCCAGGAACCCACAGGACGCTGTCGAGTTGATCGTCCGGGACTACCTGGCACGGGGTCACCGCACCGAGGCTCGTACCGGTAACGCTGCCGACCAGGATCGCCTCGCCGACCGGCGGTCAGCGCCGGAAGAGGGCCGATGAGCACTTCAAGTGAGATCGGCGTTTCGGCTGATGGTTGAAGGTCCTTCGGAGCAGGGTCCGGCTGGTGTCTATTGATCTTGTTCCCGGCGACCTGTGGGAGCGAAGAACTCCACTGCTGCCAGAGCGGCCGCCCCGACGTCACGGTCATCCCGGACGGCTGCCGGTGCCATAGCCGGCGACCGGCTGAGCGCGACCTCCTCTGATGCCCTCGATCCGCTGAGGCTGTGCTCCTACGTCGGACCTGGCCCCTCGACCTGAGGCTGCTCACGGATCTCGCTGACCGGACCGTGCTTCCCGACGGGCTACGCACCGCGCTGCGCGACAGCGGGCGGGTCGGTGAACCCGTCCGACACATCGTCTCGAGCGGGCCTGTGGACGAGGTCGACAGCCGGTTCGAGCTGCACCGCCTGGTGCAGCACTGTGCGCGGACCCAAAAGCCGGACGAGGAGGGTGGACTCCACGTGGACCACGGCGCCGTGGAACTGCTGGCAGGCGAGGAGGGCCCACTGGTGGTCCCCGACCGTGCGCCGCATCCGGAACCCGATTTCCGCACTTCCGAGCGACAGGGGGAACGCCAACGAGAGCGTGGATGTTCGTGCCGGAACAGTCGCCCTCCTTGAGGGCCGAAAGCCCACCAACCGCTGCAGGGCAGGCAGCCCATGGCGATGCGGGGCTCGCTCGCAGTGGCAGGCACCCGGACGTAGGCTGGTAACAGCGCGACTGATGGGGCGGATGTGACGGCCAACCGCTTCGGGACGGTGGCCGGACAGGGCCTTGGTGACGAGCCTCCCTGGAAAACCCGTGTCCGTCGGTCCGGTTGCCGCGCACCGGCCTCATCAGGAGGCACCCCTGCGGGAGGCGGGACGATGTCGGCGAACACCATGCGAGCCGCTCGTTTCGAACGCGCCGACGGGCGGTTGTCCGTGGTCAAGGACATGCCTGTCCCCAAGCCGGGGCCGGGTGAGCTACTTGTCCGCGTCGAGGCGTGCGGCATCTGCCTGTCGGACGTGCACATGATCGACGGCACGCTGCCCTGCCCACTGGAGGAAGTCACTCCTGGGCACGAACCGGCGGGCACGATCGCTCGTACCGGGCCCGACGTGCCGTACTGGCAGCCGGGGCAACGGGTGGTGATCGCGCCGGGCAGGCCCTGCGGCTCCTGCCGCCACTGCGGGGACCCACTGGGCTGCCTCGCGCCCCAGACGATGGGTCAGAACTGGGACGGTGCCTGGGCCGAGTACGTCATCACACTGAGCAGCACACTGGTGGAGGTGCCCGACGGCGTGCCGATCGAACAGGCGGCGATCTGCGCCGACGCGGTGGCCACGCCGTTCTCGGCGCTGCTCGACCGCGGTGGGCTGCGTCCGGGCGAGACCGTCGGCGTGTGGGGAGTCGGCGGCCTCGGCGTCCACGCCGTGCAGACCGCCCGCCTCGCCGGAGCGAGCCTGATCGTCGCCGTGGACACCCTCGACGCCGCCGTGCAGCGGGCACTGGAGGTCGGAGCCGACCACGCCCTGAATCCACTCACGGCCGACGTCCGCGAAGAGGTGCTGCGGCTCACCGACGGTGAGGGGCTCGACCTGGCGGCAGAACTGTCGGGCGTGGGCAACGCGCTCGACCAGGCGGTCTCCTGTCTCGGCCGCTACGGGCGAGCGGTCGCGATCGGCATGTCCCAGGAGCCGATTCGTCTCACCGAGAACACGATCAGCTTCGGGTACTTCAACCACGCCGTTCTCGGACACGACGGCTACACCCGGCAGCACCTCACACGGATCATGCGACTGCTGGCCTCCGGCCGCCTCGACCTGTCCCGCTCGGTCTCCGACGTGCTGCCCTTGGAGGACGTCGGCCTGGGCGTGGAGCGGCTGCGGACCAAGGAGGGTGATCCTGTCCGCATCGTCATCAAGCCGTAGCCGGGCGGGGGGTTGGGGGCACCGGCGCCGTGCCCCCCCCGGGGGGGGGGCGGGGCGGGGGGGGTGGGGGCGGTGCCGCGGGGGTGAGGTCCCCAAAGGGGGCGCAGGTAGCGTTGTTGGGGTGT
>NZ_JBHYKH010000046.1:9975-21619 GCF_042741275.1 Streptomyces sp. NPDC058964 | reverse complement strand
GGGGGGGGCGGGCGACCAGGGCGGTGACGCTCACCCCCATCCAACACCCCGCGGCCGGCGGGGGCCCGCCCCCCCCCCCCCCCGCGTTCCCGCCCCGTCGTGAGAGCGCGTCAGGGGTGGGTGCGGCAGGTCCCGCGGGTGAAAGGACACCGATGGCTGCCATCGTCTCGATGATCGTGTTCATCATCCTGGCCGCGGCGACGGTGGCCACGGTGATCATCGCGGTCTGGACCTACCGTCGCAACGCGCAGGCTCAGCTCCGTGCGGCCCAGGTCCAGCTCCAGCTGTCGGCCCTGGGCGTCCTCCAGCACTACCTCGACCTCGCGGTCGAACACCCCGACCTGGCCGGCCCCGGTGACGAGCGGACGATCGACGCCCGGTACGCCTGGTTCGCCGTACACGCGCTGAACACGGCGCAGACGCTCCAGGCGCTGGTCGGACAGCATCCGGACTGGCAGCGGGCGATCGACGCCATCGTCCGCCAGCACCGCCCCTATCTGCGCTCGGGTGCCTTCGTCTGCGCCGACTTCGCGCCCGGCTTCGTCGACCACCTGCGAGAGCGGGCGCCTGATCTCAGATGCGCCGACGAGGGGTGACGGTGAGAAGCCGGTGTTGTACGGGGTGAGCGGGGCGAGGATGGAGGGAGGGACCGGAAGCAGTCCCGGCAACTCGCTACGGCCCGGCTCAGCGGTGGTCACCGAGTCGAGCTGTCAATGCGGGGCTGCCGGTCCCGTCAGGCAGGGAACCGACAGGACCGGCTCGGCCGGGGCGGCGAACGCACGGACCTGACGGGTGATCACACCGGCTGGACGGGTCGCCTCTCCGCCGCTCGGACCTCGCTGGTGCTCACGACTCCTCACCACGAGGGGAAGGTCGCTTGACACCTTTCCCGTCGACGTCACACTTCGCCAGGAAGGCAGCGACAGCATCCCGGAACGCCGCCTCCTGTTCGATGTGCGGCATGTGGCTCGATTCCGGGAACACGCGCAGCTGCGCACCGGCGATGAACTCGGCGAACGGCGCGACACTCTCGGCGGTGGCCTCGTCCTGTTCTCCGCGCAGAACGAGGACGGGGACACCGACCGATGCCAGCCGGTCCACCACCGACCAGTCACGGAGGGTACCGATGACGTCGAACTCGCTGGGACCGACCATCGTGCGATAGACGGTGGGGTCCTCCACCCACTGGGCGAAACTCGATGCCACTTCGGGCGGGTACGGCTCGATCCGCAGCAGATGGCGGTCGTAGAAGGCCTGTGCGGCCTCCGTGTACTCCGGTGACCCCGTCGTGCCAGCCGCTTCATGGCGGTCCAGAACCTCCTGCACCTCCCGGGGCAGCGCCCGGCGCAACCGCGCCACCCCGCTTGACCACAGGGGCATCGACGCCGGTGTGTCCGCCAGCACCAGTCCGCGCAGCCCCGCCGGGCGCCGTACCGCGTGCTCCGTGGCGAGCATGCCGCCCCAGGACTGTCCCAGCACGGTGTGGTCCTCGGTGATCCCGAGACGGGCGAGCAGCACGTCGAGTTCGTCGAGGAACAGGCCGACGGTCCACAGGCTGGGGTCGGCATCGGGCAGGTGGGTGGAACGGCCGCAGCCCAGTTGGTCGTAGTGGACGACGGCGCGCCCCGTCTCCGCCAGCCGGGCGATGTTCAGCAGGTAGTCGTGCGGGAACCCCGGCCCCCCGTGCAGAACCACCAGCGGAGCGTGCCCCCGCGCCCGCGAGACGTCCAGGTCTCCGGTGATCCGGTACCAGGTCCGACCGTGGGGGCTTTCGACCCAGCCCTCCGTGGTCGCGGGCGGCAGCGGCCGTGTCGTTGGCACGAGTGGCTCCCCGTGGGTGACTGAGCGGCCTCAGCGTCTCCAGCGGCGCTGCTCTGCTGTTCGGCGTCGGATCACGTACAGGTCGGCGATGGCCACGGCGGTGGACGCTGCGCAGAGCGCGGCCAGTGCGATGAGCAGGGTGCGGTCGGGCTGGGAGGTGGGGCCTGCCTTCCAGGCGAGGAGAGCGAAGCCGATGGCGCCCAGCGCGAACAGGGCCCCGAAGAGACGGGAGAGGAGTCGCCGGGCAGGCAGGTCGCTGCTTGCCCAGCGTGGCTCACTGCCGTTGTGGCGCCAGCGGCGTGCCGCGGCCCGCGCCCGCCGGTCGGCTGCCCGTGCGTGCCGGCGCTGTGTCACGTAGTGGCGGTCGTGGTGCGGATGGGCCATGGCCTCGTCCTTCCGGTTTCGCCAGGTGGTCGGGCGCGTGCCTCCCGTCGTCGCGTCAGCTCTGGGGTGCCTGACCCGGCCTTTCCGGACCGGCCGAGCCCTGACTGGGGTGTTGCAGGTCAAGGACGGTGGCACGGATGTCCTTGATGACGGAGTCGAGGCGGTTGACGGTCTCCAGGAGCTGGTGCTGGAGACCGTCGGGTGCGGTGGTGGCCACGCTGTTGAGGGTGAGGCTGATGGCGAAGATGTGCTGGATGACGCCGTCACGCAGAGCCTGGGCGATGCGCTCGTGGTCCTCGATGCGGGCGAGGAGCTCGGTGTCGGCGCGTTGCGCGGTCAGGTGCTTGGCGAGGGTGGCCTGGGCGGCGAGGCCGGCCAGCGTGCCGGTGTCGGTGTTGGCGTCATTGTCGGGCAGCAGGGCCGTGGTGATCTGGGCGGTGGCGCGCTGGTACGCCTGCTCGCGCCGGGGCTGTTCGGACAGGCGGGCGTTGTCGATGGCCAGTCCGGCGGCACGGGCCAGGGCCTGTGCGAGTTCCTCGTCCTCGTCGCTGAACGGCTCCGGCTCCGCCCGCAGGCCGGTCTTGTCACCCAGGCACAGGGCGCCGACCGTCCGGCCGCGGGCGCGGACCGGCACGCCGAGGAATGTACGGAGCGGTGCGGGCCCGGGTGCCCATCCGGCGATGGCCGGTCGAGTCGTGAGGTCATCGATCCGCACGGAGTGCTGGGCGTCGGTGAGCCGGTCCAGAAAGCCTTCGTCCCGTGGCCGGCAGCGCTCGATCGCCTCGGGACTCGCCGGGTCGGCGCCTGTCTGGAGGAATTGGGCGAGCCGGCCGGTCGTGTCGAGGACGGCGAGGGCGGCGTAGCGGGCCTGGAGCAGATCGCGGGCCGCGGTCACCAGGTGGTCCGGAACGGCGGGCGTCGTGATGTCGGCGATGCCGGCGAGGACGGCCCGCAGCAGGTCACGCAGCCGCCCTTGGGGCCGTAGGACCTCTGCGGCGCGGTCCGGCAGATCCTGGACTGCGCGGTCCGGCTCCAGTCGCGCGGGGTCCGGGAAGCGCAGCAGTTCTTCGGCCGGGCCCGGGCCTGACGCGGCCGGGCCACTCGGGCACCGTTCCATCGGTTCCTCCGCGATGGTTCCGCGGCTTTGCCACCCTCCGGTACAGGGCTACATATCCCCGATTACCCCACTATGCCCGGTGATACCCGGCACCGCCTCCCACCCCGGCGGCGCTGGGCCACTGGACGAACCGGGCGTCGATGCCCCTGCTCGCGCAGCGACTGCCCGGCCTTCCGCCCCAGCAGCCGTCCCGCGCGCCGACCAGCCCGGTCGTCCCCCGCTCGCCCAGCAGTCGCGCCGTCTCATAGCCGGTTGAGTCACCCTCGGCCACACCCCGCTGCTGCGCGGGATGCTGCCGGGACGCGGATCCGGCCGCGGCGATCGGTCCTTGATACAGGACGCGGTCCCCGAGGCAGCGATGGTCTTCAGCAGAACGGCACCGATCGCGCCGCCCAGCTGCTGTGAGGTGTAGACCGTCGCGGAGTGCGCCCGTGTGACCGGCCTGACGTCCTGCGGGGCCAGGGACATGGCGGGGCGGGTATGAAGCCGTACCCGTGCCGAGGAGCAGCGGCCGCTGTGCAGGAACCGCCGCAGCGGCGTCCACCACAGCTGGCGTACCAGGAGCCGACCTCCAGCCGTGTGGAGAGCAGCATGGCGAGGGCGGCAACCAAGGGAACCGCGGGCCATCAGCCGGCCGGGCGTGGACCCAGGACATCAGCCGTGCGAATTCGCTTGCGCGGCCGGAATACGTTGAGGGCCGCGACGGTCCATGCTGCGGTCGGCGGCCCGACTTCGACGCTCCGATCAGCGGTGCGAGCTGCGGCAGGGTCGAGTTGGGCCGCCTTCGGTCTATGGCTTCTGCGGACGCTCCTCCTTTTCGAGCGGTCTGTGAGACGCCGCCTCCACCTACGACTGGACACCTATGTCCTGCTTCTCCTTGTGTCCACTGCGCAGCAGCCAGGTCGCTCCGCCGATGGCCACGGCGACCGGCCATTCCAGAGCCCCGGCCACGGTCAGTGCTCCGAGGCCTCCGTAGAACGCGAGATCCTTGGCGGGCGGCGTGCTGGGCAGCCGTGACCTGGCCGCCTGGGCCGCGCTCGCTGTTTCCTCTCTGGTGAGGTACGGAATCGGCACCGGAGGGTGCAGTGTGCGCATGTGCAGGTGCAGACCCGCACCATCGCGCGCTTGGGTTTCCTGTTGCGGTGTTTCGGCTGTCTTGGCCATCTCCCCTCCTCTTTTCATCGGAGTCGGTGTGGTGTGCCTTTTCAATTGTCGCGCGTTCCCGGTGGCGCGGGCGCGGCCAAGGCGTTGCGATGGGAAACGGGGGTTGCTGACCCGCCCGTGCACGCCAACAGAGTGCCGGGCCGCAGGGAGCTGGTGATGCGCCGTGGCATTTCCGGGACGCGGACTGCTGAGGGCAGTGGTTTCGGGCGCGGCCGGTGTGCTGCGGGACGAGGCCCATCCACGCGTACGGCTCTTCGGCAGGCGCGCGCACGTCGCCGTACGGGGTCTGCGCACTGGTGACCTGCCCGAGGCCGCGGCGACGAAGCTGGCCAAGGAGGTCGAGCGGCGCCTCGCCGCCGTTCCCTCGGTGGACTGGGCCGTGGTGAACACCGTGCTCGGTCATGCCGTCGTGGGCACCGATGGCTCGTCAGAGATGGAAACGATCGTGGACGCTCTGATCGAGGCGATCGAGGAGGTGGAGGAGGCCCACGGCGTCGCGCACCCGCTGCCCGAGCATCCCCTGTCGGGTGGGACGGTCCGCAGGTCCACCTCGGCCATGGCCCTGCATGTGGCGGCCGCGCCCTTGGCGGCGGTAGCCGGTCTGACACGGCGCACGCCCATCCCGGCAGGCATCGCGGCGCTCGCTCCACTCGTCGACGCCCATCCCCGTCTCAGACGTCGCGTGGAACAGGTGGTCGGTGCGGACAACGCCGGAGTGCTTCTGGCCTCGGTCGCCGCATTGGGGCAGGCCGGCTCCGGCGGTCTCGCCGGTGTCTGCGTGGACACCCTCCGTCACGTCCTGCGCACGGTGGAGGCCAATGCGGAGGACGCCGCCTGGGCGGCAGCCGAGCCGCGCCTCGCCGGCAGCGCCGCGCCCGGCGGGCCGCGGGCCCCCGCGGCGCCCCCCCCCCGCGTTCGGGGTTCGGGAGCCACGCATGAGGCACGCACGACGACGGGTCGTCCGGCGAGTGACACAGCTGGCGGCGGTCGGCGGACTCCTTCTGGGAGGCGCGATGGTCACCACGGCCATGGCGAGCGAGACTCCCGGGACGTCCGCCGTCCCCTTCAGTTCGGCGCGGACGGCCGGGGACACGGGCGCCGCGCTGGTGTCCCGGCTGGGCACGGCCCGGACGGCGGGCAGCTGGATCGGTGCCGACGGGCGCCCGGTCGTCGCGGTCACCGACGAGAAGGCCGCGGCGGCGGTGAAACGGGCGGGGGCCGAGGCGAAGGTCGTCCCGCACAGCATGAACGAGCTGAAGTCGGCCACCGCCACGCTGCGTGCGGCACCGCGGGTGGCGGGCACCGCGTGGGGGGTGCACACCCGGACCACCGGGGGGGTGGTGTCGGCCGACAAGACGGTGTCGGCCTCCGACTGGTCCCGGCTGAGCCGGGTCGCCACGGGCATCGGCAGCTTCGTGCGGATGGCGCGTACCGGCGGCGAGTTCACCACGCGCCTGAACTCGGCCCAGCCGATCCTGTCGACCGGGGGACGCTGCTCGGCGGGCTTCAACGTCACCAACGGCCAGAGCGACTTCATCCTCACCGCGGGGCACTGCGGGCCCGCCAACACGATCTGGTTCGCGGACAACCAGGGCAACCAGCAGCTGGGCACGACGGTCAACACCAACTTCCCCGGCAGCGACTTCTCGCTCATCCAGTACGCGTCGGGCAAGGCCGGCGACGGGGCGGCCGTGGTCGCCGTCGGCGGCGGGAAGGGCGTGCTGATCACCGGGGCGGCGGATCCGACGGTCGGGCAGCGGGTGTTCCGCAGCGGCAGCACCAGCGGACTGCACGACGGCCAGGTGACCGGGCTCAACGCGACCGTGAACTACCCCGAGGGCACGGTGACCGGTCTCATCCAGACCAATGTCTGCGCCGAGCCGGGCGACAGCGGCGGCCCGCTGTTCTCCGAGGGGATCGCGCTGGGCGTGACCTCGGGCGGCAGCGGCGACTGCACCACGGGTGGTACGACGTTCTTCCAGCCGCTGACGAAGGCGATGTCCGCGCTCGGCGTCCGGCTGATCGTCTCGACGCAGAACGCCAACGGCGGCCGGAACGCCGCACCCTCCGGCGCGCCGTCCGCCGCGGCCACGCAGGGCGCGGTGGCGCCGAACGCGGCCTCGCCCGGGTCCTCCGCTCCGGTCACCGGCGCCTCGGACGGTTCGACTCTGCTGTCCCGGCTCACGGACACCCGCAACCTCGGTCCGGGTCTGCTGGTCATCGCGGGCAGTCTGATCGCGCTGGTGGCGACCCGGTACATTCGCTCGGAGCAGGACCGCAGGGCGTATCAGCGGTACTACTCGGCCACCTGGGGCTGATCCGGCCCGGGTGGTGCGCAACCCGTGAAGGAACCACACCCTGGGATCTCCGAAGGGGAGATTATTCGTGAACAGCCCCATCAGTGAACCGGGTTACGGAAACCTGCTGCCCGACCGCACGGGTCAGGCCGAGGCGTTCGACGCCATCGGCAGCCGTTACGACGAGGCGTTCCCGCACAAGGACGGGCAGATCGCCGCGGCGGACTGGCTCGTCGAGTCCCTGCCGGGCGGGTCCCGCGCGCTGGACCTGGGCTGCGGCACCGGGATGCCGACCGCGCATCAGCTGGTGGCGGCGGGCCTCGATGTGGTCGGCGTCGATCTGTCGGGCGGAATGCTCGCGCTGGCCCGGCAGAACGTGCCCGAGGCGGAGTTCCACCAGCTGGACATCGCAGACCTGCGGCCCGGCGGCTCCCGGGACCTCGGCCGCTTCGACGCGGTCGCGGCCTTCTTCTCCCTGCTCATGCTGCCGCGCGCCGAGATCCCGCTCGCGCTGCGCACCGTTCACCATCTCCTGGTTCCCGGTGGCCTCTTCGCGCTGTCGATGGTGGAGGCGGACGTGGACGACTTCGAGATCCCGTTCATCGGGAACACCATCCGGGTGTCCGGCTATCTGCGGGACGAACTGCGCGAGGTGGTCGAGGCGGCGGGTTTCGAGATCGTCGGGGAGAACTCGTACACGTACGCGCCGGCGAGCGTGGACGTGCAGCCGGAGGAACAGATCTTCCTGCGCTGCCGGCGGACGCGGCAATCCTGACCGAGGCATCACCCCGGGCCCGGCGCGGGGCTCCCGAGGAGCCGGGTGCCGCTCAGGCGGCTCGCGTGGAGTGCGGTGCCGCTGCGGCCCACTCCAGGACGAGCCGCTGGTACTCCTCGCGCTGCTCGACGCTCAGTGTCCCGCCCGACCGGAGCCACAGGGCCCGGATCTCCTCGTTGACCTCCGCGGCCGATCGCTCGGGGGCGGCTTCAACAGTGGTGGACATGATGTGAAGCATATGCCGGTCCGCGTGAAGGCGAGGTGAGTAAGTACGAGCGATCCGGACATTTCGGACCGTGTTACTCATCACGTCAATCTGTCAAGAGGCAAAGGGGAGTTCACCCCTCGGCGGAACCGAGGACCAGCACCTGGATGGCGAGCACGGCCGCCCCGCGGGCCCAGTCGTGGAAGTCGGACACCTTGGTCACCAGGGCGACCGGATCGGCCAGCGGGTGACGACGGTCCCGGACCGTCCTTTCCACCACCGCGCCGGCCACGTCCATCAGACCGACGCCCTCGCCTGCCAGCAGGATCCGCTGCGGCATCGCGAAGTTGGCGATCTGGGCAACCAGCGTGCCCAGCGCCCGTGCCGCCTCGCCGATCACCCGGGCGGCCATGGGCTCGCCCTCGGCGGCCCGGGCGAGGATCTCCTCGTACGTCGCGTCGCCGCCGGTGGCGGCCCGGATCTGGTAGCGGATGCTGGGGATCGTGAGGAGAGAGACGGCGCTGCCGCGTTCGCCTTCGGGGGTCAGCGGACCATGGGGATCGATGATCCAGTGATGGCCGAAGCCCCGGTCCTGTTCGGCGAACGGCACCCGTCTTCCGCCGAGCACCAGTCCGTAGCCGATGCCCGCGCCGATGGTGAGCACGGCGAAGCGGTCGAGCCCGCGCCCGGCGCCGAACCAGGTCTCGGCCTCGACCAGGGCCGCGACGTCGTTCTCGACGACCACCGGCAGCCCCGTGCGCTCGCGGACCAGTGCGGCCAGGGGCACGTCCCGCCACCCGAGGAAGGGCGAGTCCGCGACCACGGCGCGGTCCCGCACATGACCGCCCACCCCGATGCCGATGCCCGCGAGTGCGGGGAAGCGGGCGGCCAGCCAGGCGGTCATCTCCCCCAGCCCATCGGCGACTTCGGCGGGTTCATGGGTGGTCAGCGGCCGGTCGAGCCGGGCGACGACCTCGCTCCTGAGGGTGGTGACGACGGCGTAGGCCCGGTCGGACGTGATCTTGAAGCCGAGGAAGGCGCGCGACTCCGCGACGACGTCCAGCGGCTGGGACGGCCGCCCCTGGCGCACCTCCGCGGGAGCGCCCGCCTCGGGCACCTCGACCAGCAGACCCGACTCGATCAGCGGCTTGGTCAGCCGGGTGAGGCTGCCCGGCGAGAGGTCCAGCCGACGGGCGAGAGCGGTGCGCGACAGCGGCCCGTGGACGAGCACCTCGATCGCCACGGAGCGCTCTCCAGGGCTCAGCGGCGGCCAGCTCACGGCGGGTGTGGTCATGGACGCTCGCAGAGTTTCTTTTGTCCCGGAAGTAACACCGCCACTCTAGGCCCACAGAAGCCGACGGGAAAGACACTGGCCCGACTATTGACGACTGGATTGTTTCGCGATGAAAGTAAGCAGCCATGACATTCTCACTCGGCATCGTCGGAGCCGGTCAGTTCTCCGGTCAGTTCGCCAAGCTGTTCCTCGCCCATCCAGGTGTGCGCGAGGTGTACGTCACCGACCTCCTGCCGGAGCGCGCCGAGCGCCTGGCGGCCGCCGAGGGCCTGACCGGCACCTTCCCCTCGTACGAAGCGATGCTGGAGTCGGCGGCGGTGGACGCGGTCGCGATCTTCACCCAGCGCTGGACGCACGGCCCGCTCGTCGTCCAGGGGCTCGGTGCCGGCAAGCACGTCTACTCCGCCGTCCCGATGGCGATCACCACCGAGGAGATCGCCGCGATCATCGACGCGGTCCGGACGACCGGGCTGACGTACATGATGGGCGAGACCAGCCAGTACAACCCGGCCACCGTGCACGCCCGCAACCAGATCGCCGACGGCGCCTTCGGGCGGATCTTCTATGCCGAGGGCGACTACGTCCATGACATGGACCTCGGCTTCTACGACGCCTACCGGTACAGCGGCGGCGACGACTGGAAGTCCACCGCCAGCTACCCCCCGCTGCTGTACCCGACGCACTCCGTGGGCGGGGTGCTGGGCGCCTGGCGGACGCACGCGGTGAGCGTGTCCGCGATCGGTGTGCGGGACGAGCGCGGGGACGGGGTGTTCGACAAGGAGATCAGCCGGTTCGGCAACGACGTCTCCAACGCGACCGCGCTGTTCGAGGTGGCGGGCGGCGGGTCGTTCCGCACGAACGAGTTCCGGCGGGTGGGCTACCCCTCCCACATCCGCGAGTCCCGCTTCCGGTTCTTCGGCACGGAGGCGAGCATGGAGCAGCTCGCCACGGTGGCCCTGTGGCAGGACAAGCACGGGGTGAAGGACATCTCCGAGCTGCTGGAGCCCAAGCCCACACTCTCCCCGGACGACCCGTCCCTGCGGCACGTCGCGCCGGAGCTGAGGGCCGCGTTCACCTCCGGCTCGGCGCCGGTGCACGACCGCTCACGGCTGCCCCGGGCCTTCGACGAGCTGCACAACGGACACGAGGGGAGTCACCACTTCCTGGTCGACGACTTCGTGACCGCGGTCAACAACCGCACCCTGCCGCCCGTGAACGCCTGGGTCGCGGCCCGGTACACACTGCCGGGGATCATCGCGCACGAGTCCGCGCGCCAGGGCGGGGCACGGCTCGAGATCCCCGACTTCGGTGACGCCCCTCAGGCGTGACGTGTCCGCACTGCCGCCGGCCGGGGCCTGCGCCGCTCAGGTGCCCGGCTTGCGGCCGTACACGAAGACGTCGTCGCCCGTCTTGAGCAGCGACCAGTACTTCTTGGCGTCCTTCTCGGTCATGTTCACGCAGCCGTGCGAGCCCGGCGGGTTCCACATGCTGAGGTCGACCTGGTGGAAGGCCTGGCCGCCGTCGAAGAACTGGCTGTACGGCATGGGCACGTTGTACTCGTGCGAGACGTGGTCCTTGTCGCGCCAGTAGATCTTCTTCAGGCCGGTGCGGGTCTCGAACCCGTCGCGCCCGGTGCGGACCGGCACCGGCCCGTAGACGAGCTTGCTGCCGTCCTGGACCCAGCTCAGCTGGAGCGTCAGGTTCACGCAGGCTATGCGGCCCTTGTTCACCGGGCACTTGCCGTCCTTGTTGGGGTTGTTCCCGACGGCCTTCTGCTTGTTCATGAGATCCATCACGCCCCAGGTGACGGAACCGGCGTAGCCGATCGAGGGGGTGATGCCGTGCTTCTTCTGGAAGGCCTGGATGGCCTTGCAGTCGGCGGCGGACTGCTTCCCGTCCACCGGGCGGCCCAGGAACTTCTCGACCTGCTTCTGGTAGGGCCCGGCCTGCGTGGTGCAGCTCGTGGCCGCCTGGGCCGGCGCCGTGGTGAGCGCGAGAGAGAGCGGCGCCACGAGTCCCGTGATGCCGAGCGCGATGACGCCTCGTCTGCGTATGTCCCCCATGGTGGGTGATCACCTTTCGCGATGGTTGCGGTCTCCGTCGTCTAGACCAGTAGGCGAGGCTACCGGTTGTACGGGACGTCCGGATTGTGACCGAACGGTGAAGTTTTTCACCCCCGGGCTTCGCGGCCCCGCTCCCCCTCGCTCGCGGCGCACTCCCGCAGGACGCGGACGGCCCGCGTGAGCGTCTGCGGTGTCGCGGTGAACGGCAGGCGCAGATGACGGGTCAGGGTCGTACGGTCCGTGGCGAAGTACGGACCGGGCGTGACCGCGAGGCCCCGGCGGGCGGCCCTGGCCGCCAGGTCGGTCGCCGACAGCGGCCCGGGGAGCCGCACCCACATCGTCAGCCCGCCGTCCGGCACGCTGGGGGCCCACCCGGCTCCGGCCAGCACCGACGTCAGGTGGTGGCGCGGGGCGCGCCGGCGCTCCCCGCGGTTCGGCCGCCGCCCCGCCCCCCCCCGCCCCCGCCCGCCCGCCGCGCGCGGCGCGCCCCCCGCGGCGCGCGCGCGCCCGCCCCCCCCCCCCCC
>NZ_JBHYKH010000046.1:0-9965 GCF_042741275.1 Streptomyces sp. NPDC058964 | reverse complement strand
TCTGGTGGTCGCGCTGGCCGCGCAGCCGCTCCCGGCGTTCGGCCAGCAGCCGCGCCGCCCCGTCGCCGAGCAGTTCGGCGGCGATCAGCTGTTCCAGGGGCGGCGGGGAGAGCTGGGCCTGGAGCGGGTGGTGCGTCAGCCGCCGTACGAGATCGGCGCCCGCCCGGATCCAGCCGACCCGCAGCCCGGTCCAGACGGTCTTGCTCAGCGACCCGATCTGGATCACCTGCCGCCCCGACAGGTGGGGCTCGGTGCCGGGCGGTGTCCTGAGGTCCAGGTCGCGCATCGTCTCGTCGGCGAGGAGGGTCACCTCGTGCCGTTCGGCCAGTTCGGCGAGGGCGCGGCGCGTGGGCCCGTCCATGTGGGCGCCGGTCGGGTTGTGGAAGTCCGGGACGAGGTAGGCGAGGCGGGGACGTCCGCGCCGTACGGCGTCGGCCAGCCGCTCGGTGTCCCAGCCGGTGTCGGCGGCGACGGGCACGGGAAGCAGCCGGGCCCGGCGTCCGCGCAGCACGGCCAAGGCGCCCGGGTAGGCCGGGTTCTCCACCACCACCGGTGCCCTGCGGTCGCTGTGGAGGTGGTCCAGGAGCAGGGTGAGCGCCGCCTGGGCGCCCGAGGTGACCAGGATCTGCTCGGGGCGGGTCGCCAGGCCCGTGCCGGTGTAGCGGTCGGCGAGGAGTTCGCGCAGACGGGGCAGCCCCGTCGTGGCGACGCCGGAGTCGACGAGCAGGGCCGCGCTGCGTTCGGCGGCGCGGGCGAGGGCCGCGAGGTAGGCCTCGTGGGGTGCGGCCGTGACGGCCAGGGTCAGGTCGAGGCGGGCGTCGTCCGTGCCGCCCAGGTCCAGGGACCAGGGGGTGGTGCGTTCGGTGAGGCGGGCGGGCAGGCGTACGACGCTGCCGCTGCCGTGCCGGGTGTGCAGCCAGCCGTCGTCCCGCAGCAGGGTCAGGGCGGCCACCACGGTGCCGCGGCTGATCCGCAGGGCGCGGGCGAGTTCCCGCTCCGACGGAAGCCTGGTGCCCGCCGGCAGCCGCCCGTCGACCACCGCCTCCCGCACGGCCTCGGACAGGGACCGGGTCAGGGCCCCCTCCCGTGTGCGCCAGGCGCCGAGCGCGGCGACGAAGCCGGTGTCCATTGGTCCAGTTTCCCTCAAGTGGACCAGGTGCCGGATGTCCCCACCGCCGTACGCTGCGGCTCATGGACCCCACTCTCGCCGACGACCTCTCGCGGCTTCCCGAACTCCTGCAGGCCGCCCGTGACTTCGCCGCGGGCGAGGTGGCCGGACTGGCCGAGCGCCCGGTGGCGCTGCTGGGGCGGGCGCCCGCACGCGCGCCCCTCCCGGACGGCGGCGCGGGTGCCGCGGGTGCCCTGGCGCGGTTCGCGCGACGGTGGGCGCCCGGCTTCTCCGGGTCGGCCGGGCCGCGCTACCTCGGTTTCGTCACCGGTGGCGCGACACCGGCGTCGGTCACCGGGGACTGGCTGACCTCCGCGTACGACCAGAACCTGTCCGGGGCGGGCGGCTCCTGGGCCGCGGCGCTGGAGCACGAGACGCTGGGCTGGCTGCGTGAGCTGTTCGGCCTGGGCGAGGAGCACGGCGGGGCCTTCGTGACGGGGGCGACGGTGTCCAACACGGTGGGTCTGGCGATCGGCCGCGAGTGGCTGGGCGAGCGGCTCGGCGTGAGCGTCTCCCGTCAGGGCGCGGCCGCGCTGGGACCGGTCGACGTGCTGTCCGGCAGCCCGCACTCCAGCGTGCCGAAGGCGCTGTCCGTGCTGGGCATCGGGCGGGACCGGCTGCGGCAGGTGCCGCTGCTGCCGGGGAACCGCGAGGCCGTGGACGTGGCCGCGCTCGACGCGGCGCTCGCGGAGGCGGCCGGCCGGCCCGTGATCGTCGTGGCCAACGCGGGCACCGTGAACACCGTCGACTTCGACGACCTGCGGGCGATCGCGGCCCTGAAGGAGCGGCACGACTTCTGGCTGCACGTGGACGCCGCGTTCGGCGCCTTCGCGGCCCTCTCCCCCGCGCACGCGCACCTCGTGGCCGGGCTCGACGCGGCCGACTCGGT
Source organism: Streptomyces sp. NPDC058964 (assembly GCF_042741275.1). Taxonomy (NCBI): domain Bacteria; kingdom Bacillati; phylum Actinomycetota; class Actinomycetes; order Kitasatosporales; family Streptomycetaceae; genus Streptomyces; species Streptomyces sp. NPDC058964. The sequence continues at coordinate 7,908 of NZ_JBHYKH010000046.1, read as the reverse complement.
CTGTGTGGACCTGCACAAGTGGCTCAACGTCCCCTACGACGCGGCCGTCCAGTTCACCCGCCGCCAGGATCTGCAGGTGGCGGTGTTCCACAACGCCTCGCCGTATCTGGGCCTGCCGGCCGGTGAGCCCGACTTCCTGCACCTGACCCCGGAGAACTCCCGGCGTCTGCGCGCCCTCCCGGCCTGGTTCTCCCTCGTCGCCTACGGCAGCGCGGGCCACCGCGAGATCGTCGAGCGGAACATCGCCCTGGCCCGGAGCCTGGGCGAGGGCATCGCCGCCCTTCCGGGGCTGCGGCTGCTGGCGCCGGTCCGGCTCAACGTCGTCTGCTTCACCCTCACCGGGGATCCCGCTCAGGAGCGGGTGGACGCCCTGGCCCGGGAGGTCGCCGCCTCCGGGGAGGCCTATGTGACGCCCACGGTGTACGACGGGGTGCCCGCGCTCCGGGCCGCGTTCAGCAACTGGCGTACCACGGAGGCCGACACCCGGCGGGTGCTCGCCGCGCTCGCCGCGGCGGCGGCGACCGCGTGACCGCTCTCAGACCCCCGGCGGCCGCACCACCGCGTGGAACCCGCTGTGGGCGGCGGTGAGCCCGCCGTCGACGCGGAGGGCCGTACCGGTGATCCAGGCCGCGTCCCGGGAGGCGAGGAAGGCGACGGCTGCGGCGATGTCCGCGGGCTCACCGACACGGCCGAGGGGATAGAGCCCCCGGAGGGCGTCGAGTTCGTCTTCGCGCCCGTCCCACGCCGAGGTCCGGACCGTGCCCGGTTCCACCAGGTTGACCCGGACTCCGCGGGCGGCCGCGTGCCCCGCGAGGGTCCGGGTCAGGGAGCCGAGTCCGGCCTTGGCGGCGCTGTAGGCGTGGTTGCCGAAGTCCAGCCGGGCGTTGACGGAGCCGATGCTGACGACCGCGCCCCGGCCGGAGGCGGCGAGGTGCGGAAGGGCGGCGCGGCAGCAGCGGTAGACCCCGGTGAGCGTGACATCGAGGTCGCGGGCCCAGGTGTCGTCCGGCTCGTCCTCGAAGAGGGGGACGTCCGGGGTGCAGCTCGCGGCGCTGTTGACCAGCACGTCGAGCGCGCCGAAGGTACCGACGGCATGGGCGACGGCCGCCTCCACGGAGCCCCGGTCGGCCACGTCGCACTCGAACGCCTCCACCGTGAGCCCCTGTTCACGCAGCCCGGCGGCCGTCTTCTCCGCCTCGGGCAGGTCCCGGTCGGTCACCAGTACCTTTCCGCCCTCCTCGGCCAGCCGCCGGGCGACGGCCGCGCCGATGCCCCGGGCCGCGCCCGTGACGAGTACTCCGTGGTCCTGAAAGCGCGTGAGTGCGGTCATGGGAGCGACCGTACGGCCGAGTGGATCGACACGACAGATAGCGTGCGCACATGTCCGCGTTCATACAGCAACTCCCCGCCCTCATCGGCGTCGTGATCGGTGCGCTCGGTTCGTATCTGGCGGTCGTCAGGGGTGATCGGGCCCGGTTCCGGCGGGAGCAGGCGGCGCGCTGGGACGAGCGGAGGTTCGCCGTGTACGCCGACTACGCGCGGGCGCTGAAGAAGTCGGTCACGCTGACCTACCGGCTGTCCGCCCACTTCGGCAACGACCCGCACCCGCACCCCCTGACGCCCGACGAGGCGAAGCCGCTGCTGGCCGAGGCGGCCGTCGCCCGGGATCCGGCCGGGGAGGCCCTGATCCTGCTGGGCAGCCCGGCGGTGGTGGAGAAGGCCCGGGCATGGGTCGTGACGGTGATGGAGATGGAGCGGTTCCTGCGTGAGGAGCAGCGGGACCCGGAGGCGTGGCAGACGTTGCTGGAGCGCCAGCGCGCGGGCCGCGAGGGCTACTACGCGGCCGTGCGCGAGGATCTGGCGCTGCCGCCCGGCCACTCGGCGCGCTGGCCGCTGCGGCTGCCGTGAGTCACCGGTAGCCGGTCACGTCCGCCGGTCCCCGGGTCCTTCAGCTCCACGAGGTATCGCGGGCGTAGGGGCGGCTGCCGTCCAGCCAGGTGAAGCCGCAGACCCGTGCGAGTCCGCCGCTGGACGGGGACTGTCCGTTCCAGCGGGCCCGCCTCGGGGTCGGCGGCGAGGGCGGTGACGGCCCGCCCGGCGAAGCGCGGGGTCTGCGAGACGGCGAAGCGCGGGACGCGGTCGAGGGCGTCGCGCCAGTTGTCCTCGGTCACGCCGAAGTGTTCGAGCAAGAGGTTCTCGCCGCCCCGGACGTCGTTCACCAGGATGTCCGGACGGCCGTGCCCGTCCGCGACGCGATGGCCCGGGTGACGGGAAAGCCGGACATCTCCTGTCGCCTTCACCAGGGGTGTCTCAGTACCCCCGGGCGATCCACTCCTCCAGGTGCGGGGCCTCGGCGCCGATGGTCGTCGAGTCGCCGTGGCCGGTGAGGACCTTGGTGCCGGGCGGGAGGGTGAGCAGCCGGTCTCGGATCGACTCGATGATGGTCGGGAAGTGCGAGTACGAGCGGCCGGTGGCGCCGGGGCCGCCCTTGAAGAGGGTGTCGCCGGTGAAGACGGTGGCCAGGCCGGGGTCGTAGAGGCAGACGGAGCCCTGGGAGTGACCCGGAGTGTGCAGCACCGTGAGGTCGAGGCCGGGCGCCTCGATGACCTGGCCGTGGGCCAGATGGGCGTCGGGCTCCCGGTCCGGGTGGGTCTGATTCCACAGCGGCAGGTCGTCGGGGTGGAGCCAGATCGTGGCACCGGTCAGGTCCGCGAGGGCGGGCGCGGCGTCGATGTGGTCGTTGTGGGCGTGGGTGCACACGATGGCGGTCAGCCGGCGGTCGGCGACGGCGTCGGCGATGGCCAGCGCGTCGTGGGCCGCGTCGATCACGACGACCTCGCGTTCGTCGCCGACGATCCAGACGTTGTTCTCCACGTCCCAGGTGCCGCCGTCGAGCGTGAACTGACCGGCGGTGACGAGACGTTCGATGCGGGTGGTCATCAGAAGACCACCACCGAGCGCAGGACGTCGCCGTGGTGCATCCGCTCGAAGGCCTTCTCCACCTCGTCCAGCGCGATGGTCTCGGTGACGAAGGCGTCCAGGTCCAGACGGCCCTGCAGGTGCAGGTCGATGAGCATGGGGAAGTCGCGGGAGGGCAGGCAGTCGCCGTACCAGGACGACTTCAGCGATCCGCCGCGCCCGAAGACGTCGAGCAGCGGCAGCTCCAGCTTCATCTCCGGGGTCGGCACACCCACCAGGACGACCGTGCCGGCCAGGTCCCGGGCGTAGAAGGCCTGCCGGTACGTCTCCGGGCGGCCGACCGCCTCGATGACGACATCGGCTCCGAAGCCGCCGGTCAGCTCCCGGATCGCCTCGACCGGGTCCGTCTCCTTGGAGTTGACCGTATGGGTGGCACCCATGGCACGGGCCTTGTCCAGTTTGCGGTCGTCGATGTCCACGGCGATGATCCTGGCCGCGCCGGCGAGCCGGGATCCGGCGATCGCCGCGTCGCCGACACCGCCGCAGCCGATGACCGCCACGCTGTCACCGCGTCCGACATTGCCCGTGTTGATCGCGGCGCCGATGCCGGCCATCACGCCGCACCCCAGCAGGCCGGCCACCGCCGGGGAGACGGCCGGGTCCACCTTGGTGCACTGTCCGGCCGCGACCAGGGTCTTCTCGGCGAACGCGCCGATGCCCAGGGCCGGGGACAGCTCCGTGCCGTCGGGCAGGGTCATCTTCTGCCCGGCGTTGTGCGTGCTGAAGCAGTACCACGGCCGGCCCCGCAGACAGGCCCGGCACTGCCCGCACACCGCACGCCAGTTGAGGATCACGAAGTCCCCGGGCGCGACCTCCGTGACACCCTCGCCGACCGACTCCACCACACCCGCCGCCTCGTGGCCCAGCAGGAAGGGGAAGTCGTCGTTGATGCCGCCCTGCTTGTAGTGCAGGTCGGTATGGCACACTCCGCAGGCCTGGACACGTACGACGGCCTCACCGGGTCCGGGGTCCGGCACCACGATCGTCTCCACCCGGACCGGTTCGTTCCTGCCCGGTGCGATCACGCCGCGCACTTCCTGCGCCATGGTCTGGCCCCTTCCATCGTCGTGCCTGTTCTTCGACCCTACGCGCGACCGATCGGTAACGACACGGAGCGCGACGACTGTCGGAGATCTTTCCGGGCGCCGCACGGGCCGGCCCCGGCTGGGCCGAGCCGGTCACGAGCCGCGCCGTCCGGCACCGGGCACCCGGACGTCCGGCTCCACGCAACGCCGGGTGCGGCTGACCGCGGGCACGCTCGTCCTGCCGGGTCCGGGCCCCGGACAGCTCCACCCGGTCTGGCCGCTGCTGTCGGCCGGGGTCGCGGCCGGCCTGGTTCTCCGCGCTCACCGACACCTGCGGCCCGGCCGCGCTGCTCGCGTAGCTGCCGCCCAACCGCCCTCGCCGGGCCGACCTCGACGTCCCCCTGGCGCGGCTGACGAGGCGTCGGGCCGCAGCGTCCCTCGAGGAGACCGACGTAGCCTGAGTGCTCCACCCGACTCCGCGCAGGGAGCACCGTGAGCGACGCAGCGACGGACAGCGGGAGCGAGTCGCCCGTGTGGCGGCTTCTCCTCGGATACGTACGACCCCACAGGTGGGCGCTGTTGGCGGGCGCGCTGCTCGCGCTGGTCACCGGGGCGACCGGGCTGCTGCTGCCGCTGGTGGCGCGGGGACTGATCGACGATCTGTCGCACGAGCGTTCCATCACCGGGCCGTTGCTCGCGATGGCGGGGCTGGTCGTCGCCAACGCGGCGCTGGGCGCGCTGGGTTCGTACGTGCTGCGCCGCACCGCCGAGTCGGTGGTCCTCGGCGCGCGGCGCTCCCTGTCGTCGTATCTGCTGCGGCTGCGGATCGCGGCCGTGGACCGCAGCGAACCGGGCGACCTGATGGCCCGGGTCACCTCGGACACGACCCTGCTGCGCGAGGTCACCACCGACTCGCTGGTCGCCCTGGGCACCGGCGGACTCACGCTCGTCGCCACCGTGGTGATGATGGCCGTGGTCGATCCGGTGCTGCTGGGGGTGACCCTGGCGGTGATCGCCGGCGCGGGCACGGTGCTCGGCGCGATCGTGCCGCGCATCAACCGGGCGAGCCGGCAGGCGCAGGACGCGGTGGGTGTGATGGGTGCCTCGCTGGAGCGGATCCTGGGCGCTCTGCGCACGGTCAAGGCGTCCGGCGCCGAGCACCGCGAGGAGCGGACCCTGCACGCGGCCGCCGAGGAGTCCTGGCGGCAGAGCGTGCGCGCCGCCAAGTGGTCGGCCGCGGCGGGCAACACGGCCGGGCTGGCGATGCAGATCGCCTTCATCACCGTCCTCGCCGTGGGCGGGGCGCGGGTGGCGACGGGCGCCATCGGCATCGGCACGCTGGTGGCGTTCCTGCTGTACGTGTTCTACCTGATGTCACCGATCCAGCAGGTCGTCGGCGCGGTCACGCAGTACCAGACCGGCGCCGGGGCGCTCGCCCGCATCCAGGAGGCGCTGCGGTTGCCTGCCGAACCGGCCGCCGAGCCGGCGCCGTTGCCCTGCGCGGGGGCCGAGCCCGCCTCCCTCGCCTTCTCGGACGTCCGCTTCCGGTACGCGGACGACCTGCCGTACGTCCACCACGGGGTCAGCTTCGCGATACCGGGGCGCGGCATGACGGCGTTCGTCGGCCCGTCCGGCGCGGGCAAGACGACGGTGTTCTCCCTCATCGAGCGGTTCTACGACCCCGAGACCGGCGACATCACGCTCGACGGCCGGAACCTGGCGGACTGGGAACTGCCCCGGCTGCGCTCGGCCATCGGGTACGTGGAGCAGGACGCGCCGGTGCTGTCGGGGTCGCTCAGGGACAATCTGCTGCTCGGCAATCCCGATGCGGACGACGACACCGTGGCGCGGGTGGTGAAGACGACGCGCCTGGACGACCTGGTGGCACGGCTGCCGGCCGGTCTGGACACGCTGGTCGGGCATCGCGGGACCAAGCTGTCGGGCGGTGAGCGCCAGCGTGTCGCCATCGCCCGCGCCCTGCTGCGGCGCCCCCGGCTGCTGCTTCTGGACGAGGCGACCTCGCAGCTGGACGCGGTGAACGAGGCGGCGCTGCGCGACACGGTCGCCGATGTGGCGCGGTCGACCACCGTCCTCGTGGTCGCGCACCGGCTGTCCACGGTGACGATGGCCGACCGGATCGTCGTGATGGACGCGGGCCGGGTGCGCGCGGTGGGCACGCACCGGGAGCTGGTGGCCGCCGACCCGCTGTACGCGGAGCTGGCGGCGACGCAGTTCCTCGCCACGGCGGGCTGACCCCGGCACGGGCGCCCGGCGCGACGGCGGCTACTGAACGGCGGGCAGCAGCCCGGTGACCGGGGCGACCAGGTCGGTGACCTGGTGCAGCTGGTTGAGCTGGTTCAGCTCGTTGATGCCGTTGACGGAGTGCAGCTGCTCGGAGACCCGCGGGAGCTCCGCCCTGTGCTCCGCCGGAATGTCACTGGTGGCGAGCTCGTCGAGCATGGCGACCGGGTTGATCTTCCCGGAGTTCTGCGCGCCCATGTCGGCCGCACTCGCCATCGGCGCGGCGAGGCCCGTGACACCCGCGGCGAGACCGATGGCGGCGACGATACGTCGTGTTGAGATCATGCTCTGAGCAACGTGCCGGGCACCGCGTGGACACGGGCGGCGGGCTCCACTCACCCGACAGGCGGACCGCCCGGCTGCGCTTGCCGAGGCCGCCGGGGCGGAGGAGTCTCGTAGGAGGGGTCCCCACGGCTCGCCCTCTTCGGGCCGCGAGCCCTCCGAGGAGGTCATCATGGGCACCGCGACAGGCTCCACCTTCGACACCGAGACACTGCGCCGGGGCATAGAGGGGAACACCGGGAACACCCTTCTCGCGCTCTACACCGACGACGCGGAGATCCGCATCGTCGACCGCAACTCCCAGCCCAGCCAGCCCAAGATCCTGCACGGTCGGCCCGAGATAGCCGCGATGCTCGACGACGTCTACAGCCGGGACATGACGCACAAGCTGGAACAGTGCATCATCCAGGGCGACCACGCCGCGTACAGCGAGTCCTGCGAGTACGGGGACGGGGTGAGGGTCCTCGCCGAGTCGATGATCACGCTGCGCGACGGGAAGATCGCCGAACAGATCATGATCCAGGCATGGGACGAGAACGAGTAGCCAGGAGGGTCGCCAGGGTCCAGGTCACCTCCCGGCTGACCTGGTCCTTCTCGGTCCGGGCCGTACTGGGGCGGGCGCGTCGGCCGCGGACGCGGCGGCCGGCACCGGCTTCCGCGGCACATCGGCTGGTGTCCGCCGCTCTGCTTCGCTCAGCGCTGCGAGCAGCGCGCCCTCACCCGCGTCCGCCGACACCGCGTGCGCTTCGAACGCCGCATGTCCGGCGGCGGTGAGCCGCACCCGGACCCGCCTGCGGTCGCCCGTCCCATGGACGCGCGTGATCAGGCCTCCTCGGCCGTGGACAGCCCAGGCACGGCTCATGGACGGCACCGCCCCGGCCCGCCGCATCGTCGCGGACGCCGTGAAGAAGGCCGCCGATCTCACCGGACGCACCGGTACCGCGCCCTGTCCGGCGACGGTGCCGGTCGGCGAGGACCCGGCCTCCGTCACCTATGTCCGGATGAAGCAGAACCGCTGCCGCAGGGCGGGCACCGGCTCCCGCCACGTGGCACTGCCCGCCGCCACGACCACCCAGGAGCTCGTCGGCACGCTCCGGGAGCTGCCGGACGACCCCGGTGTGCACGGCATCCTGTTCCAGCACCCGGTGGGCGGGCACATCGACGAGCGGACCGCGTTCGAGGCGATCGCGCCGGAGAAGGACGTCGACGGCGTCACGCTCGCCTCGTTCGCGACGCCGGACTTCGGCCGGCCCGGCTTCGTGTGCTCGACACACCGCGAGATCGTGAGCCCGCGCGAGCGGGGTGGAGTGGGGGGGTGAGG
>NZ_JBHYKH010000045.1:14360-30333 GCF_042741275.1 Streptomyces sp. NPDC058964 | reverse complement strand
GGGGTGCGGGGGGGGGGGCCCCTCGCCGCCCTAAAAAATTTTTTTTTGGGGTTGTCACTTTATGCGCTGTCCGACCCCCCAACCCTTTTTTGGTATGCGTAACTTCAAGTTCACGTTCCGCGCGGAGCATCCAGAGCATGGGTACTGCTGCAATGCTCAGGGCCGCCGGCATCGGAGTCGGTGACGAGGTCATCGTGCCGGCCTTCGGGAACGTGGAACTCGCCGAGGCCGTGACGCTGGCCGGCGCGCTCCCGGTGTTCGCGGACATAGACGCGACGACCTACTGCCTGGACGCGTCCGCCGTCGAGGCAGCGATAACTCCCCGCTCCGCGGCCGTCGTTGTCGTGCACCGCTTCGGACGCTGGGCGGACGTCCCCCGGTTGCACCGTGTGGGGCAGCGGCACGGGCTTCTGGTGCTGGAGCAGGGGGAGTCCGAGGTGCCGTACGACGAGGTCGCCCAGCGCAGGGAGCGCGCCGCGTTCCTCGACAGCAAGCTGCGGGGCGTACGGACGCCCGACGGTGGCGACGGGCACACGTACCAGCAGTACGTCGTGCGGGTGCCGGGCAACGGGCGGCCGGACCGCGACGCCTTCGCGCGGGCCGTGCGGGCCAAGGGAGTTGATTGCCGGGTTCCGGTGAAGACTCCCGTGCACCGGCTGCCGGAGTACCGGCGGTGCCTTTCGCTGCCGGAGACCGAGCGGGCGGCCGACGAAACGCTGGCGCTCCCGGTGGACGCCTCGTTGACGAAGCGCGAGATGCAGCGGATCGTGTCCGCGTGCAATGTGCTCGGAGGACTCCTTCAGCCGGCCTTCTGAACGAGTTTGGGAACACCGCTCTGTTCGGGGTATGATCTATTCCGTTGCCGGGAGGGAAACCTCAAAAAGGTGACAGGCCCCTATAGCTCAGTCGGCAGAGCGTCTCCATGGTAAGGAGAAGGTCAACGGTTCGATTCCGTTTGGGGGCTCCATGGAAAAGGCCCCGCCCTTCTGGGCGGGGCCTTTGTCGTACCCGGATCCGGCCCTAGTCCACGTGGAGGCCGGGAACCCGCATGGCCAGGATCGCCATGTCGTCGGAGGGGGCGTCGGAGGCGAATCGCTCCACCGCGCGCATGATGCGGGCCGCGACCGCGCCGGCGGTGAGACCGGTACAGGTGGTGAGGACATCGGCCAGTCCGTCGTCGCCCAGCATGCGGGTGCCCTCGCGGCGTTCGGTGACGCCGTCCGTGACGCACAGCAGGACGTCACCCGGGTCCAGGGTGACCGTCTGCTCGTACAACTCGAGGTCCTCGATGACACCGAGCAGCGGCTGGGGCTCGGCCGCGGCCTCCACCGTGCCGTCCTGGCGCAGTCGGAGCGGGAGCGGGTGACCCGCGCAGACGACCTTCAGTTCCGCGCTGCCGTCCTCCTGGGGCCGCATCTCGCCGTACAGGAGCGTCAGGAAGCGGCTGCGGGCGCCCTCGTCGAGGATCGCGGAGTTCAGACGCTCCAGCACCGCCGGGCCGCTCAGGCCCTCCCTGGCCAGCAGCCTCAGGGCGTGACGGGCCAGGCCGGTGACGGCGGCCGCGTGCGGGCCGGTGCCGCACACGTCGCCGATGGCGAAGCCGTAGGCGCCGTCGCGGATCGGGAAGACGTCGTAGAAGTCGCCGCCGACCTCGTTGCCCTCGCCGGCCGCCCGGTAGATGACCTCGACCTCGACGCCGTCGATCGCGGGGGTCTCCGGCGGCAGCAGGCTGCGCTGGAGGGACTGACTGATGGCCGTACGCTCCGAGTAGAGGCGGGCGTTGTCCAGGGCCAGGGCGGCCCTGCGGGACAGGTCCTCGGCCAGTTCCAGGATCTCCTGGCGGAAGTGTTCGTCGGTCGGCTTGCCGAGCGTGAGCATGCCGATGACGCGGTTGCGGGCGACGAGCGGCAGGACGACCGTCTCGCCGCCGACCGCGGAGGCCGTGGCGAGGGTGGGGCCGATGCCCGAGGCGACCTGGTGGGTGGGTCCGCCGGACAGGCCGAGGCTGCGCATGGAGCTGCGCAGGGCCGCCTGGTGGGCCATCTCGCCGGGGGCCGTCCAGACCCGGGCGCCGGGCGTCGGTACCGGGTCGGGCGGGGGGACCTTCGAGAGCAACGACTTGATGCCGTCGATGAGTTCCTCGTCCTCGTGCAGGACGTACGAGAGGTACGGGTCGGAGGCCTGGTCGGCGATGGTGTAGACGGCGCACCAGGTGGCGAGGGTCGGCACCGTCATCTGGGCCATCAGGGCCAGGGTCTGGTCGCGGTCCAGGGTGCCGGCGAGCAGGTCGGAGGCCTCGACCAGGAAGCTGAGCGAGCCGCGGCGCAGGCGCTCCAGCTCGCCCAGACGGGCGGACTCGACGGCCAGGGCGATGCGGTCGGCGGCGAACTGGAGGCGCAGCGCCTCCTCGTTGGAGTATCTGCTTGGAGCTTCCGCGGCGACGCCCAGGGAGCCGGTGAGGCGGCCCTCGACCTTCAGCGGGACCGTGACGACGGAGCGCATGCCGGTGCCGCTCAGCAGCGGTACGGCGCCCGGTACCGCCGCCAGGTCGTCATGGACGGCCGGCATCCGGGCCGAGCCGTACCGGCCGGGGCCCGCCTCGACGGGGACGCGGGCGAAGCGCTGGCGGGCGGAGGGCAGGCCGGTGGAGGCGCGGACCTCCAGCTCCGTCTCGTCGTCGGTGGCCAGGAGGAGGAAGGCGGAGTCGCCGTCGAGCATGTCGCGGGCGCGCTCGACGGTGCGCTGGAGCAGGCCGTCCAGGTCGTCCGGGGCCGGGGAGCCGATGAACACCTCGAAGGGGTCGGCGTTCTGGCCGTCGGAGGCGGCGGGGGAGTCGGAGGCCGGGACGCGCAACGGAGTCTGCAGGACGGCGCGTTCGTGGTCCCGGACCAGGAGGCAGACCGTGGAGGGCTCGCCGCCGGCGTCGCGGACGCGGAGGTGGGAGGCGTACACCGGGGTCACCCGGCCGTCCGCGCACCGGATGCCGTAGCTGCCCTCCCAGCGCGAGAGCTGGAGCGCCTCCGCGATGCCGGTGCCGGTGCCCGGGGTGTGCGGCCAGGCCGCGAGATCGGTCAGGGGACGGCCGATGACCTGGTCTGCGGGGTAGCCGAAGAGTTCCTCGGCGTCCTCGTTCCAGGCCGACACGGAGCCCTTGCGGTCGATCTGGACGACCGCGACGCGGACCCGGCCGTCGGCGAGCGGGAGGAGGTCGGCGGGAAGGGACGGGCCGGCGGCCCGGGTGCCCACGGGGCGCTCGGGGAGGTCGAGTTGGAACCAGACGTTCTTGTGCGTGGGCGTGTACTCCACGCCCCATCGGCCGGCCAGGGCCGCGCAGAGCTGGAGTCCGCGGCCGCCCTCGCGGTCGGGGCTGCCCATGTTGACGGCCGCGCCCTGGAGCGGGACCTCGCGTTCCGGGTAGCGGTCGGCCACTTCGATCCGTACGCCGTCCTCGCTGCGCAGGCACAGGACGTCGGCGTGGGTGCCCGCGTGCACCACCGCGTTGGTCACCAGTTCGCTGGTGAGGACCACGGCGTCGTCGACGATGTCGGCGAAGCCCCAGCCCTGGAGGGTGTCGCGGACGAAGGACCGGGCGGTCGCCACCGACCGCCCGACGGGGTCGAAACTGGCGGCCGCGCGCGCGGTGATCACGGAACTCCTCGGCCGGTTGTCGATGTGCGGTGCCCCGTCGCCGACCCGCTCGTACCGCTGATGCGGCGTCTGCGAACCCGACGGCCGCGGCTCCGGGGACTGTCCCCCGGGGATCACTCCGGTGGTCATGGTCTGCGGCCGCCCCTCCGATGCGCGCTCGTCTCGTGCCACCGCCCAGGCCGGACGGACCGGTGCGGCTGGACAGCCGCATGCAAGGTTACTTACCTTCGCCGTCCGATCGGATGCCGGTCGCCAGTGTTTACGCCCTCAGAGTGTGCGGACGATGTGCGAAGCTGCCGAACTGTTATGGCCGGGTTCAGCAGGGGTGAAACACTGGGCAGGCTTCTTGTGAAGGTCCGGCCAGACCGAGTGTGTTCCGTGCACTGCGGGCAGCAGCCCTGCGTGTGGCCGGATCACATCTGGCGGCAGTACGAAGCGGTGACCGGTACGCAGAGGTAACCGGTACACCGAGCAGCAGTACCCAGCACAGCAGTATCGGTCGACCCCTGCGGGAGGGACACAGTGGAGTCTGGCGCAGCGACGCGTGGAACGAAGGCGCGCGCGAAGGGCGGACAGTCCCTGAGCAAGCAGCGCAACGGCACCACGTCGGTGGACACGGCTGCCCTGAACCGACTGCTGGCGGCTCTTGTGGCGATGCGCGACGGGAACTTCCGCAAGCGTCTCACGGTGTCCGGTGACGGCGTGATGTCGGAGATCGCGGCGGTCTTCAACGAGGTGGCCGACCGCAATCTCCATCTGACCGGTGAGCTGTCGCGGGTGCGGCGCATGGTGGGACGTGAGGGGAAACTCACGGAACGGCTGGAGACGGGGGCCTGCGAGGGCTCCTGGGCGGCCGCGATCGACGCCTCGAACGCGCTGGTCGACGATCTCGTACGGCCGGTCTCCGAGGTCGGCCGGGTTCTGACCGCGGTGGCCGAGGGCGATCTGTCGCCGCGCATGGAGCTGCGGACGCAGGCGCCGGACGGGACCGGGCATCCGCTGCGCGGTGAGTTCCTCAGGGTCGGGCGGACCGTCAACAATCTGGTCGACCAGCTGTCGACCTTCACCGACGAGGTCACGCGCGTGGCCAGCGAGGTCGGCACCGAGGGCAAGCTGGGCGGCCAGGCCCGGGTGCGCGGTATGTCGGGTTCGTGGAAGGACCTGACCGAGTCCGTCAACACCATGGCGAACCGGCTGACGGCTCAGGTGCGGGACATCGCGCTGGTGACCACGGCGGTCGCGCGGGGTGATCTGTCCCGAAAGGTCACGGTGCACGTGGCCGGCGAGATGCTGGAGCTCAAGAACACCGTCAACACGATGGTGGAGCAGCTGTCCGCCTTCTCCTCCGAGGTGACCCGGGTGGCCCGTGAGGTGGGCACCGAGGGCATTCTGGGCGGCCAGGCGCAGGTGCCCGGGGTCGCCGGTGTGTGGAAGGAGCTCACCGACTCGGTCAACACCATGGCGGGCAACCTGACCGCCCAGGTGCGCGGTATCTCACAGGTCACCACCGCCGTCGCCAGCGGTGATCTGTCGCAGAAGGTGACGGTCCCGGCGCGGGGCGAGGTCGCGCAGCTCGCCGAGACGATCAACCAGATGACCGAGACGCTGCGGATCTTCGCGGACGAGGTCACGCGCGTGGCGCGGGAGGTCGGTGTCGAGGGTGAGCTGGGCGGTCAGGCGCAGGTGCCGGGCGCTGCCGGTACGTGGAAGGACCTGACGGACTCCGTCAACACCGCGTTCCGCAACCTCACCGGTCAGGTCCGCAACATCGCCCAGGTGACGACGGCGGTGGCGAACGGTGATCTGTCGCAGAAGGTCACGGTCGACGTCTCCGGCGAGATGCTCCAGCTCAAGAACACCGTGAACACGATGGTGGACCAGCTGTCGAGCTTCGCCGACCAGGTGACGCGGATGGCCCGGGACGTGGGCACGGAGGGCCGCCTGGGCGGTCAGGCCCGGGTGGACGGTGTCTCGGGTACCTGGAAGGAGCTCACGGACTCCGTCAACTTCATGGCGGGGAACCTGACCTCGCAGGTGCGCCAGATCGCCCAGGTGACGACGGCGGTGGCACGGGGCGACCTGTCCCAGAAGATCGACGTCGACGCGCGCGGCGAGATCCTCGAGCTGAAGAACACGATCAACACGATGGTCGACCAGCTCTCCGCCTTCGCGGACCAGGTCACCAAGGTGGCCCGCGAGGTGGGCACGGAGGGCCGTCTCGGCGGTCAGGCGCAGGTGCCCGGTGTCGCCGGTGTGTGGCGTGACCTGACCGACTCGGTGAACGGCATGGCGGGCAACCTCACCGCTCAGGTGCGCAACATCGCCCAGGTCGCCACGGCGGTGGCCCGCGGTGACCTCTCCCAGAAGATCACCGTGGACGCGCGCGGGGAGATCCTGGAGCTGAAGAACACCCTGAACACGATGGTGGACCAGTTGTCGTCGTTCGCCCAGGAGGTCACGCGCGTGGCCCGTGAGGTGGGTACCGAGGGCATGCTCGGCGGTCAGGCCGAGGTCCAGGGGGTCGCGGGCACCTGGAAGGACCTCACGCAGTCCGTGAACTTCATGGCGAACAACCTGACCATCCAGGTGCGCAACATCGCCGAGGTCACGACCGCGGTCGCCAAGGGTGACCTGTCCAAGAAGATCACTGTTGACGCGAAGGGCGAGATCCTCGAGCTCGTCACGACGGTCAACACAATGGTTGACCAGCTGTCCAGCTTCGCCGAGCAGGTGACCCGGGTGGCCCGTGAGGTGGGCACCGAGGGCATCCTCGGCGGCCAGGCGCACGTGCCGGGAGTCACGGGCATCTGGAAGGACCTCAGCAACAACGTGAACCTGATGGCCAACAACCTGACCATGCAGGTGCGCAACATCTCCCAGGTCTCGGCGGCGGTCGCCAACGGTGACCTGACGCGGCAGGTCACGATCGAGGCGAGCGGTGAGGTGGCCCAGCTGGCCGACACCATCAACACGATGGTCAAGACGCTGAGTTCGTTCGCGGACCAGGTGACCAAGGTGGCCCGCGAGGTGGGCACGGACGGCATCCTCGGCGGTCAGGCGCACGTACCGGGTGTGGCCGGTACGTGGAAGGACCTGACGGAGTCGGTGAACCAGATGGCGTCGAACCTGACCGGCCAGGTGCGCAACATCGCCATGGTCACGACGGCCATCGCCAAGGGCGACCTGACGAAGAAGATCGACATTGACGCCCGGGGTGAGATCCTCGAGCTCAAGACGACGATCAACACGATGGTTGATCAGCTGTCGTCCTTCGCGGAGGAGGTCACCCGGGTGGCCCGTGAGGTGGGCACCGAGGGCCAGCTCGGCGGCCAGGCACGCGTGCGTGACGTGGACGGCACCTGGCGCGACCTCACCGAGTCCGTGAACGAGATGGCCGGGAACCTGACCCGGCAGGTGCGTGCCATCGCGCGCGCGGCCACCGCGGTGACCCGGGGCGACCTGAACCTGAAGCTCGACGTGGACGCCGCCGGCGAGATCCAGGAGCTGCAGGACTACATCAACAAGATGATCGCCAACCTGCGCGACACCACGATCGCCAACGAGGAGCAGGACTGGCTCAAGGGCAACCTCGCCCGCATCTCCGCGCTCATGCAGGGCCGCCGCGACCTGGAGGACGTGGCCTCGCTGATCATGAGCGAGCTCACCCCGGTGGTCTCCGCGCAGCACGGCGCGTTCTTCCTCGCCATGCCGCTCGTCGACGGCAAGGACATGAGTGCCGAGCACGAGGACGCGTACGAGCTGCGGATGCTCGGTTCGTACGGCTACTCGATGGGCTCGATGCCGACGTCGTTCCGGCCCGGCGAGGCGCTGATCGGGACGGCCGCCAAGGAGAAGCGCACGATCCTGGTCGAGAACGCCCCCAGCGGCTATCTGAAGATCTCCTCCGGGCTCGGCGAGGCTCCGCCCGCGCAGGTGATCGTGCTGCCCGTGCTGTTCGAGGGCAAGGTCCTCGGCGTCATCGAGCTCGCTTCCTTCGCGCCGTTCACACAGATCCAGAAGGACTTCCTCAACCAGATCGCCGAGATGATCGCGACCAGCGTCAACACCATCTCCGTCAACACCAAGACCGAGGTGCTGCTGAGGCAGTCGCAGGAGCTGACCGAGCAGCTGAGGGAACGGTCCGCCGAGCTGGAGAACCGGCAGAAGGCCCTCCAGGCGTCCAACGCCGAACTGGAGGAGAAGGCCGAGCTGCTGGCCCAGCAGAACCGCGACATCGAGGTGAAGAACACCGAGATCGAGGAGGCGCGGCAGGTTCTGGAGGAGCGCGCCGAGCAGCTCGCCGTGTCGATGCGCTACAAGAGCGAGTTCCTGGCCAACATGTCGCACGAGCTGCGCACGCCGCTCAACTCGCTCCTGATCCTCGCCAAGCTGCTCGCCGACAACGCCGACTCCAACCTCACCCCGAAGCAGGTCGAGTTCGCCGAGACCATCCACGGGGCGGGCTCCGACCTGCTCCAGCTGATCAACGACATCCTCGACCTGTCCAAGGTCGAGGCGGGCAAGATGGACGTCTCCCCGACGCGCATCGCGCTCGTCCAGCTCGTCGACTATGTGGAGGCCACCTTCCGCCCGCTGACCGCGGAGAAGGGGCTCGACCTGTCGGTACGGGTGTCGCCCGAGCTGCCCGCCACGCTGCACACCGACGAGCAGCGCCTGCTCCAGGTGCTGCGCAACCTGCTGTCCAACGCGGTGAAGTTCACCGACTCCGGATCGGTGGAGCTGGTGATCCGGCCCGCCGGCGGGGGCGTGCCGATGGCGATCCGGGAGCAGCTCCTGGAGTCCGGTTCGCTCAGTGACCCGGACGCGGAGCTCATCGCGTTCTCGGTGACCGACACCGGTATCGGCATCGCGGCGAGCAAGATGCGGGTGATCTTCGAGGCGTTCAAGCAGGCGGACGGCACGACCAGCCGCAAGTACGGCGGTACGGGCCTGGGGCTGTCGATCTCGCGGGAGATCGCGCAGCTGCTCGGTGGCGAGATCCACGCGCAGAGCGAACCCGGCCGCGGCTCGACGTTCACCCTGTATTTGCCGCTGCACCCCAGCGAACTCCCGCCGCAGGGCTATCAGCAGCCGATGCCCGCGCTGGAGGCGGGTGACCTTGTCGCCTCCGAGGGGCAGATGTCCGAGCTGTCCGGCGCCGGTGTCGAGACGCCGGCCGAGGTGAAGTCGTACCAGGAGACGCAGAACGGTGCCGCGGCGCTCTTCCGGCGCCGTCGGCGGGGCGCCCCGGTCACCGAGGAGCGGACGGAGTCGTGGGCGCTCGGCGAGCAGGAGGCGGCGCCCCAGGGGCGCGTCGGGGTGCGGTTCGGCGGTGAGAAGGTGCTGATCGTCGACGACGACATCCGCAACGTGTTCGCGCTCACCAGCGTCCTGGAGCAGCACGGCCTGTCCGTGCTGTACGCCGAGAACGGCCGTGAGGGCATCGAGGTACTGGAGCAGCACGACGACGTCGCGGTCGTCCTGATGGACATCATGATGCCGGAGATGGACGGGTACGCGACGACCACGGCGATCCGCAGGATGCCGCAGTTCGCCGGGCTGCCGATCATCGCGCTGACGGCCAAGGCCATGAAGGGCGACCGGGAGAAGGCCATCGAGTCGGGCGCCTCCGACTACGTGACGAAACCGGTCGATCCGGACCATCTGCTGGCGGTGATGGAACAGTGGATGCGTGAGGGGTGACGGATCGGGCGGGCGCCGGGCGAATCCTGTGGGAACCTTCGGTGTACGAGCGGAGTTGTTGACTCTGGGTGGCCGAACCCGTGTAGAAGTGCGGGATTCGGGGAACCTTCTGGTCCCCCGCTGCGTTTCTGCTACGTGCACAGTGACATCGCGGTGACAGGGTGTGGCGACGGGCGGGGTGCGGCTACCATGACCGGCACAAGGACGGGCGGCGAAAGGGAGTCGTCCCCTGGGGCGGCGCCCGGTGTACCGCCGGGGCGAGGAGGGCGGGCCATGGTGCAGAAGGCCAAGATCCTCCTGGTCGATGACCGGCCGGAGAATCTGCTGGCGCTGGAGGCCATCCTCTCTGCGCTCGATCAGACACTGGTGCGGGCATCGTCCGGGGAGGAAGCGCTCAAAGCACTGCTCACGGACGACTTCGCGGTCATTCTGCTGGACGTTCAGATGCCGGGAATGGACGGTTTCGAAACCGCCGCGCACATCAAGCGGCGAGAACGGACCCGTGACATCCCGATCATCTTCCTCACCGCGATCAACCACGGCCCGCACCACACCTTCCGCGGATACGCGGCGGGCGCGGTCGACTACATCTCCAAGCCGTTCGACCCGTGGGTGCTGCGTGCGAAGGTCTCCGTGTTCGTCGAGCTGTACATGAAGAACTGTCAGCTGCGGGAGCAGGCGGCGCTGCTGCGGCTCCAGTTGGAGGGCGGTGGCGGCAAGGGTGCGGTCGGTGCCGGCAAGGAGCCGGCCGGGCTGCTCGCCGAGCTGTCGGCGCGGCTCGCGGCCGTCGAGGAGCAGGCCGAAGCGCTGTCCAAGCAGTTGGACGACGACTCCGCGGACGCGGCGGCGGTGGCGACGGCGGCCCATCTCGAACGCAAACTCACGGGTTTGCGCCGGGCGCTCGACGCCCTCGAGCCGGGCACGGGCAGCGGTGCGACGTCGGTCCCGACGCAGAACTGACGCCCGCTCCGGTCGTAGTTGCGCATGAGCGCGCGTCAGTTCCGCGCCCCGGAAAGGGCGACACGAACGGGTGAAGCAGTGGGCACACGTGTCCGCTGTCGCCTCCACCGGTAATCTCACACCCATGGCCTCACGTCCCTCCGCAGCCAAGAAGCAGCCAGCCAAGAAGGCGGCCGCTCCCGCGAAGGCACCGGCGAAGAAGGCCGCCGCCAAGAAGGCACCCGCGAAGAAGGCCGCGGCGAAGAAGGCGGCGCCGCCCCCCAAACCGGCGCCGAGCCCCACAGGGGGCATCTACCGGCTCGTGCGCGCGCTCTGGCTGGGGCTCGCGCACGCCGTGGGCGCCGTCTTCCGCGGCATAGGGCAGGGGGCGAAGAACCTCGATCCGGCGCACCGCAAGGACGGCGTCGCGCTGCTCCTGTTCGGCGTGGCACTGATCGTCGCGGCCGGCACCTGGGCCGATCTGCGCGGTCCTGTCGGTGACCTGGTCGAGATCCTGGTGACCGGCGCCTTCGGGCGCCTGGACCTGCTCGTGCCGATACTGCTCGCGGTCATCGCGGTGCGCTTCATCCGGCACCCCGAGAAGCCCGAGGCCAACGGCCGCATCGTGATCGGCCTGTCCGCGCTCGTCATCGGCGTGCTCGGCCAGGTCCACATCGCCTGCGGCTCACCCGCCCGCAGTGACGGCATGCAGGCGATAAGGGACGCCGGCGGTCTCATCGGCTGGGGCGCGGCGACCCCGCTGACGTACACCATGGGCGAGGTCCTGGCCGTACCGATGCTGGTCCTGCTCACGGTCTTCGGGCTGCTCGTCGTCACGGCCACCCCGGTCAACGCCATCCCGCAGCGGCTGCGGGCGCTCGGCGTGCGGCTGGGCGTCGTGCACGATCCCGAACCGGACGAGTTCACCGAGGACGACGAGCGCTACGACGAGCAGTGGCGCGAGGCGCTGCCCGCGCGCCCCCGCAGGCGCCAGAGCGCCCCCCAGGAGTACGACCCCGAGGGAGCCGAGCAGGATGCCCTCGCCAAGCGCCGCGGCCGCCCCAGGCGCTCCGCGGTGCCGCAGCCCGCGATGAACCGGCAACTGGACGCCGTGGACATCGCGGCGGCCGCCGCGGCCGACCTCGACGGTGCCGTCCTGCACGGCATGCCGCCCTCGCCGCTCGTCGCCGACCTCACCCAGGGCGTGAGCGTGGGCGACCGCGAGGAGACGGCACCCGCTCCCGCCCCCACGCCCGTCCCGGCCCCGGCCGGGCGGCCCAGGCAGGAGAAGCTCAAGGCCGAGCCGGTCGTGCCCGACCTGACCAAGGCGGCGCCCGAGGAGATGCGCGACCTGCCGCCGCGCGCCGAGCAGCTCCAGCTCTCCGGCGACATCACCTACTCCCTGCCCTCGCTCGACCTCCTCACGCGCGGCGGACCCGGCAAGGCGCGCAGTGCCGCCAACGACGCGGTCGTCGACTCCCTGCGCCAGGTCTTCGCCGAGTTCAAGGTGGACGCCGACGTCACGGGTTTCACCCGCGGACCGACGGTCACGCGTTACGAGGTCACGCTCGGCCCCGCCGTGAAGGTCGAGCGGATCACCGCGCTCACCAAGAACATCGCGTACGCCGTGGCCAGTCCGGACGTGCGGATCATCAGCCCGATCCCCGGCAAGTCGGCGGTCGGCATCGAGATCCCGAACACCGACCGGGAGATGGTCAACCTCGGTGACGTGCTGCGCCTGGCGGACGCCTCCGAGGACGACCACCCGATGCTGGTCGCGCTCGGCAAGGACGTCGAGGGCGGCTACGTCACGGCCAACCTCGCGAAGATGCCGCACATCCTGGTCGCCGGAGCCACTGGTTCCGGTAAGTCGTCGTGCATCAACTGCCTGATCACGTCGGTCATGGTCCGCGCGACCCCCGAGGACGTGCGCATGGTCCTCGTCGACCCCAAGCGCGTCGAACTGACGGCCTACGAGGGCATCCCGCACCTGATCACGCCGATCATCACCAACCCGAAGCGGGCCGCAGAGGCGCTCCAGTGGGTCGTACGCGAGATGGACCTTCGCTACGACGACCTGGCCGCGTTCGGCTTCCGGCACATCGACGACTTCAACGAGGCCATCCGCAACGGCAAGGTGAAGCTGCCCGAGGGCAGCGAACGGGAACTCCAGCCGTACCCGTACCTGCTGGTGATCGTTGACGAGCTCGCCGACCTGATGATGGTCGCGCCGCGCGACGTCGAGGACGCGATCGTCCGCATCACGCAGCTCGCGCGCGCGGCCGGCATCCACCTGGTGCTGGCCACGCAGCGCCCGTCGGTCGATGTCGTCACCGGTCTGATCAAGGCCAACGTGCCCTCCCGGCTCGCCTTCGCGACCTCCTCCCTGGCCGACTCCCGCGTCATCCTCGACCAGCCCGGCGCCGAGAAGCTCATCGGCAAGGGCGACGGCCTGTTCCTGCCGATGGGCGCGAACAAACCGATCCGTATGCAGGGCGCGTTCGTGACCGAGGAAGAGGTCGCGGTCGTCGTCGAGCACTGCAAGAACCAGATGACGCCGGTCTTCCGGGACGACGTCACCGTGGGCACCAAGCAGAAGAAGGAGATCGACGAGGACATCGGCGACGACCTCGACCTGCTCTGCCAGGCGGCCGAACTGGTCGTCTCCACGCAGTTCGGGTCGACGTCCATGCTCCAGCGCAAGCTCCGCGTCGGCTTCGCCAAGGCCGGGCGGCTGATGGACCTCATGGAGTCGCGGAACATCGTCGGACCCAGCGAGGGCTCCAAGGCCCGTGACGTTCTCGTGAAGCCCGACGAGTTGGACGGAGTGCTCGCTGTGATACGTGGTGAGTCCGAGGGGTAGGGATGAGGGATGCCGCCGTTCGGCGGCAGGAGACTGGGCCGGGCGGAGGCTTCGTCGTGACACACCCGTTAGAGATCAACGGGCAACCGTTCTCCGTCGGCGAACGTCAAGTTGAGCGAAAGGACAGACGGGGGTTCCGGACCGGGACTCGTGCCTGTCCCGTCGTCGGCGTGACCGGGCATACCGATGGCGTACAAAGTCGTACCGCCCGGTTGCCCCACCCTTTCGCACCCCCCCTAGACTGAACCTCCAGCACAGGTGGCTACACGCTCGAAAGGCGCCCCCGTGTCCATCGGCAACTCCCCTGAAGACGAGCGTCCGTTCCAAGACGTGTCCGAGGAAGCCCGTACCTCCGTAGGCCGCGCCCTCCAGCAGGCGCGCATCTCGGCCGGGCTCACCGTCGACGACGTCAGCACCGCCACTCGCGTCCGCATCGCCATCGTGCACGCCATCGAGGCCGACAACTTCGCCCCCTGTGGCGGTGACGTGTACGCCCGCGGACACATCCGGACCCTGGCCAAGGCCGTGCGCCTCGATCCGGGCCCCCTGATCGAGCAGTTCGACGCCGAGCACGGCGGGCGGCCGGCCCCGACCCCGGCGGCCCCGCTGTTCGAGGCGGAACGTATCCGCCCGGAGCGGCGCGGCCCCAACTGGACCGCCGCCATGGTCGCCGCGATCGTCGTCGTGGTCGGCTTCGTCGGGTTCACCGCCTTCAAGGGCGGCGACGACGGAGGCAACGCCACGGACCAGGTCGCCCAGGGCGCCTCGCCGACGTCCGGCAAGTCCGCCTCGCCCACCCCGAAGAAGAGCAAGCCCGCCGACGAGAAGCCCGAGCCGTCCGACAGCGCCATCGCGGCCGCGCCCCAGGACAAGGTCACCGTCCAGGTGAGCGCCGCCAACGGGCGCAGCTGGATCTCGGCCAAGGACCACAACGGCCGGATGCTCTTCGACGGTCTCCTGCAGAAGGGCGACTCCAAGACCTTCCAGGACAGCTCGAAGATCAACCTGATCCTGGGCGACGCCGGCGCGATCCAGCTCTACGTCAACGGCAAGAAGATCGAGGACGACTTCCAGCCGGGAGCCGTGGAGCGGCTGACATACACAAAGGGTGACCCCGAGGTCGGATAAGGGGCCCGAACGGTCGAGTGCACATGGGGTTGGCCAAGATCGGCCAACCCCGTCGACGTGGGCTGTCAGTCGGACGAAGTACTCTTGAGCCCATGCCTGAACGCCGTACCGTCGCACTCGTCACTCTCGGCTGCGCCCGTAACGAGGTGGACTCGGAGGAGCTCGCAGGCCGTTTGGAGGCGGACGGCTGGCAGCTCGTCGAGGACGCCTCGGACGCCGATGTCGCCGTGGTCAACACCTGTGGCTTCGTCGAGGCCGCCAAGAAGGACTCCGTCGACGCCCTCCTTGAGGCCAACGACCTCAAGGACCACGGCAGAACCCAGGCCGTCGTGGCGGTGGGCTGCATGGCCGAGCGGTACGGCAAGGAACTCGCCGAGGCCCTCCCCGAGGCCGACGGCGTGCTCGGCTTCGACGACTACGCGAACATCTCCGACCGCCTGCAGACCATCCTGAGCGGCGGCGTCCATGCCGCCCACACCCCGCGGGACCGCCGCAAGCTCCTGCCGATCAGCCCCGCCGATCGGCAGGAGTCCGTGGCCGAGGTCGCGCTGCCCGGGCACGGCCCGGTGGATCTGCCGGAGGGCGTGGCGCCCGCCTCCGGCCCCCGTGCGCCCCTGCGCCGCCGCCTGGACGGCGCCCCGGTCGCCTCGGTGAAGCTCGCCTCCGGCTGCGACCGGCGCTGCTCCTTCTGCGCCATCCCGTCCTTCCGCGGCTCCTTCATCTCCCGCCGCCCCAGCGACGTGCTGAACGAGACGCGCTGGCTGGCCGAGCAGGGCGTCAAGGAGATCATGCTGGTCTCGGAGAACAACACGTCGTACGGCAAGGACCTGGGCGACATCCGCCTGCTGGAGTCCCTGCTGCCCGAGCTCGCCGAGGTCGACGGCATCGAGCGGGTGCGAGTGAGCTACCTCCAGCCGGCCGAGATGCGCCCGGGGCTGATCGACGTCCTGACCTCCACCCCGAAGATCGCCCCGTACTTCGACCTGTCCTTCCAGCACTCCGCGCCCGGCGTGCTGCGCGCGATGCGCCGTTTCGGCGACACCGACCGCTTCCTCGAGCTGCTCGACACCATCCGGAGCAAGGCCCCGCAGGCCGGCGTGCGCTCGAACTTCATCGTCGGCTTCCCCGGCGAGAGCGAGGCCGACCTGGCCGAGCTGGAGCGCTTCCTGAACCACGCGCGACTGGACGCCATCGGCGTCTTCGGCTACTCCGACGAGGAGGGCACGGAAGCGGCGACGTACGAGAACAAGCTCGACGAGGACGTCGTCGCCGAGCGGCTGGCGCAGGTCTCGCGACTGGCCGAGGAGCTCGTCTCGCAGCGTGCCGAGGAGCGCGTCGGTGAGACCGTGCACGTGCTGGTCGAGTCCGTCGACGAGGAGGAGGGTGTGTACGGCCGCGGTGCGCACCAGGCGCCCGAGACGGACGGACAGGTGCTGCTCACGAGCGGCGAGGGCCTCACCGTCGGTCGTATGGTCGAGGCGAAGGTGGTCGGTACGGAAGGTGTCGACCTGGTGGCCGAGCCCCTGCCGGGCTCGTCGGCATGTACTGAGGAGGCGGGCAGATGACCGGAGTGCCGGCATCCGCCGCGGGCGGCTCCCCCGGCGCGCAGGGCGCGACGGACTCCGCCCCCGCTCCCGGTGCCGCCGACGGTCCTGCCCGCGCTTCCGCGTCCGGTACGGCTTCCTCGGCCTG
>NZ_JBHYKH010000045.1:0-14350 GCF_042741275.1 Streptomyces sp. NPDC058964 | reverse complement strand
GGGGCGCCGGGGCGGGGCGGGGGCGCCCCCCCCCCCGCCCGCCGGGCGGCGGCGCCGCGCGCCCCCCCCCCCCGCTTCCGCGTCCGGTACGGCTTCCTCGGCCTGTGCCGAGACTTCCGAATCACAGGGCGGGGCCAAGCCCGCCCGTGGCGGGAAGATCGCGGCCGCGGCCGTCAACCAGGCCAGCCTCTGGAACGTGGCCAACCTGCTGACCATGCTCCGGCTGGTCCTCGTCCCCGGCTTCGTGGCACTGATGCTCGCCGACGGCGGCTATGACCCGGCGTGGCGCTCGCTCGCCTGGGCCGCCTTCGCCATCGCCATGATCACCGACCTGTTCGACGGCCACCTGGCGCGGACCTACAACCTCGTCACCGATTTCGGGAAGATCGCCGACCCCATCGCCGACAAGGCGATCATGGGCGCGGCGCTGATCTGTCTCTCCGCGCTGGGCGACCTGCCGTGGTGGGTGACGGCGGTCATCCTCGGCCGGGAGCTGGGCGTCACACTGCTGCGTTTCCTGGTCATCCGATACGGGGTCATTCCCGCGAGCCGCGGTGGCAAGCTCAAGACACTCACCCAGGGCGTGGCCGTGGGGATGTACGTGCTGGCACTGACGGGGTGGCTGGCGAGCCTGAGGTTCTGGGTGATGGCCGTGGCGGTCGTCCTGACCGTGGTGACCGGGCTCGACTATGTGAGACAAGCCATTGTGCTGCGCAGGCGGGGAATCGCCGAGCGCAAGGCGGCGTCGGAGGAGTCCGAAGCGTGAGTTCCGTGGCCGCCGAACTGGTGCGACTACTGACGGTGAAGGGCGAGACGCTCGCCGTCGCCGAGTCGCTGACCGGCGGCCTGGTTGCGGCGGAGATCACAAAGGTCCCCGGCGCCTCCAAGGTCTTCCGGGGTTCGGTCACCGCCTACGCCACCGGACTGAAGCATGAGCTGCTGGGTGTCGACGCCACCCTGTTGGCGCAGTCCGGAGCGGTGGATCCGCAGGTCGCGGCCCAGATGGCGGCCGGAGTGCGGAAGGCGCTGGGCGCCGACTGGGGCCTCGCGACGACCGGTGTCGCAGGCCCCGAGCCGCAGGACGGCAAGCCCGTCGGGACGGTCTTCGTGGCCGTCGACGGGCCCCTCGGAGCGGATTCCGGTTCCGCCGGTGGCGGAAAAGTCGCGGCCCTGCGGTTGAACGGCGACCGCGCGGAAATTCGTATGGAGAGTGTACGGAGCGTACTCGCACTGCTCCTGAGAGAGCTTGCGGGCGAACAGACCGGGAATGAGCGGGCACAGGATACGGAACAGAACGGGGGGTTTTGATGTTTGCAGCCCTGAGTGAACACGACATCGCTCCCCGCACGGCCGCGGCGCGAGGCGGTACGGTGGGGCGTGAAGGATGCGGCTACGCGGTCCGAGGAGGGAGCCACCGATGATTCTGCTCCGTCGCCTGCTTGGTGACGTGCTGCGTCGGCAGCGCCAACGCCAGGGCCGTACTCTGCGCGAAGTCTCCTCGTCCGCCCGAGTCTCACTCGGCTATCTCTCCGAGGTGGAGCGGGGGCAGAAGGAGGCTTCCTCCGAACTGCTCGCCGCCATCTGCGACGCGCTTGACGTACGGATGTCCGAGCTCATGCGGGAAGTGAGCGACGAGCTCGCCCTCGCCGAGCTTGCCCAGTCTGCCGCGGCCACCGAGCCCGTGCCCACGCCGGTTCGCCCGATGCTGGGTTCCGTCTCGGTGACCGGTGTGCCACCGGAGCGGGTGACCATCAAGGCGCCTGCCGAAGCGGTGGACGTGGTCGCCGCGTGACGTTCACGCGCGTGGCTCTGTGACACAACACGTGTGAGGCCCCGGCCGGGGCTTCTCGGGGAAGCCCCGGGGAGCGCGGTCGGGGCTTTCGTGTGCCCGCCCACATCTCTGCTCACACCCACCGGTGGTCCTGTTTGCGTCCATTTGCCGGTACCGGGTGGGGCGGTCATGGTGGAGGGACGTGGCGCAGAGCCGACGGAGGATACGCATGTACGTCGTGAAGAGCCCGCTGTCCGACCAGGACCGGAAGACCGTGGCCGAGGCGCTGCAAGGCGCCCTCGTCGATCTGCTGGACCTGTCCCTGGTCGCCAAGCAGGTGCACTGGAACATCGTCGGTCCCCGCTTCCGGTCCATCCACCTTCAGCTGGACGAGGTGGTCGACTCCGCGCGGGCGCACTCCGACACGGTGGCGGAGCGGGCGTCGACGCTCGGTGTCCCGCCCGACGGACGCGCCGCCACGGTGGCCGCGAGCAGCGGCATCGGATCGACGCCCTCGGGCTGGATCAAGGACACGGACGCGGTGGGGACGCTCGTGGATGCGCTCGGGCGGGTGATCACGCGGATGCGAGAGCGAGTGCAGGCTACCGCCGAGCCGGATCCCGTGTCCCAGGACATCTTCATCACGGTCACGGCGGATCTCGAGAAACACCACTGGATGTTCCAGGCGGAGAACGCGTGACGACGTCCCCGGGCGCCGACTGCCGTTCGCCCTCCCGTGGTTCTGTGTCCGGCGTTGCATCAGTGAGCCGTTGGTGCGCCTCCCCGGAGCGCGAGGCGGCGTTCTAGCGTCCGGCTGGAGGTGGCGGCCATGGTGGGGCGGATAGTGCGGACCGTGCGGTGGGGGGCTGTTCTCGGGTTCGGGGCGGTGTGGTGGTGGGCTGTGCTGCGGCTCGCGTCGGGGGCGGACACGGGTGTGCTGGAGGACGCCGTGGCGGCCGGCGGGTGGGGGCTGAGCCTGCTGCCGGTGCACTGTGTGCCGAAGATGCGGGCCGCGGGGGCCGTGGGAGCGGGGCGGTGGGTGGCCGCCTGGCAGGTGGGAAGCGCCACGAACGTCACCACGGCATCGCCACGCCCCCGTTGGGGCGCAGGATCTGACCCGTCGTGAACGATGAGGCGTCGGAGGCGAGATACAGCACGGCGTGCGCGATGTCGTCCGGTTCGCCGACCCGGCCGAGTGGCGACATACGAGCCATCCGCGTCTCGATGTGCGCCTGACTCTGGCGGTCGTGGCGTTCCGTCATGGGTGTACGGACCCAGCCCGGGGCGACCGCGTTGACTCGTATGCCGTGCCGGCCGACCTCGTTCGCGAGGGTCTTCGTCAACTGGACGACGGCCGCCTTCGCCGCGCCGTAGCAGAGCAGTCCGGGTCCGCCGGCGTCGACGGCTCCCGAGGCCATGGTGACGATGCTGCCCGCGGTGCCGCGGTCGAGCATCAGCCGGGCCGCCTCCTGGCAGGCGTGGAGCACCCCCTTGAAGTTGACGTTCATCACCCGGTCGAGATCCTCGTCCCGGGTCTCGAGGACCGGGCTGCTGTGCATGATTCCGGCGATCGCCGCCATCACGTCCAGGTGCTCGCAGGACCGGACGGCCTGCGCGAGCTGAGCCCGGTCGGTGACGTCGAGGAGATGCGTCCGGGCGCTGCCGCCCCGTTCCTTGATGAGGGCGGCAGTGCCTTCCAAGCCCTCCGCATCCCGGTCTGCGCAGTGCACGGTCGCGCCCGCCTCGGCGAGCAGGACGGCGGAGGCCCTGCCGATGCCGCCGGCGGCGCCGGTGACGAATGCGGTGCGTCCGGTGAGGTCGTACACCTTGAGGGCCATGAAGGGACCGTACGAGTTTTTCTGACGGACCGTCAATCAATTGTGCGGGGACGGAATCGGCGGGCCCGCGCAGATCCAGGTGCCGGGGCGGGGCCCCGCTGGCAGGCCGGGCACCAGTACGTGGGGCGCTCCCGGGAGCCGTCGCCCTGGTCGGCCGCACGGACCGGGGTGCGGCAGCGCAGGCAGGGCCGGGGCGCGCGCCCGTACACGAAGAGGTCCTGGCCGCGCAGGCCCGTGGTGCTGCGCACCGGGCGGTCGCGGTTGGCCTCCAGGAGCCTCTTGGCGAGCGCGGGCAGCTTGGCGGCCCGGTCGGCGGGCAGGGCGCCCACCGGGAGCCAGGGGGTGGCGCCGAGCAGGAAGCAGAGCTCGCTCTTGTAGACGTTGCCGATGCCGGCGAGATTGCGCTGGTCGAGCAGGGCCTCGCCGAGAGGGCGGCCGGGGTCGGTGAGAAGGTTGGCCAAGGCCCGGTCGGGATCCCAGTCGGGCCCCAGAAGATCGGGCCCGAGGTGGCCCACGGCACGGGACTCCTCGGTGGTGCGCAGGAGTTCGAGGACGGGGAGGCGGTATCCGACCGCGGTGCGGTCCTCGTTGCCGAGGATCGCCCGGATCTGGTGGGCCGGGCCGCCGCTCCAGCGCTGGCCGCTGTCGTAGACCCGCCAGGAGCCGTCCATCCTCAGGTGCGAGTGCAGTGTCAGGCCGCCCTCGACGCGGGTGAGCAGGTGCTTGCCGCGCGGGGTGACGTCCAGGACCGTACGGCCGGTGAGGTCGACCGTGGCGTACTTGGGCACACGAAGGTCGCTGCGGGTCAGCACCCTGCCCGCGAGCGCGTCGTGCAGCCGCCGTGCGCTCTGCCAGACCGTGTCACCCTCGGGCATGGGTCAAGGGTGACATGCCGCTCGTCCGGCCGCTGCCGTGCCGATCATGCTCTGAGCCTCAGTCCGCGCGGTGTCGCGATGAAGCCTGCCCCTTCCAGAAGGGTGCCGATGGGGGAGGTCAGGGCCGAGGCGCCGTTGACCCGCTCCACCGTGACCGTGCCCAGGGTGCCCGCGCGGGCGGCCGCCGCGAGGGCCTCCGCGGCGGCCCGGAGGCGGGGATCGTCGGTGGCCGCGGTGTCCGGTGCGGCGGGCCAGGCCAGCAGGGTCTTGCCGCCGCGTTCCATGTAGAGCGTCAGCTCGCCGTCCACCAGCACCACCAGTGAACCCGCCTTGCGGCCCGGCTTGTGTCCGGCTCCGGTCGGCGGCTCGGGCCAGGACAGAGCGGCGCCGTAGGCGTTGGCGGGGTCGGCCGCGGCGAGGACGACGGCTCTCGTGTCGCCGGAGCCGGTACGGGTGCGGCGATCGCCGTACCCGGAACCGCCCGGCGCGGCGGAGCCGCCCCGGGGGCCGCCGTAGCCGGGCGAGGCGAAGTCCCTGGGGGAGACGTAGTCGCCCGGTGCGGCGCGCTCGTCCGCCGGCCAGTCGAAGTCACCGTCGAGGCCGCCGAGGTCGAGTCCGGCACCGGCCGGGTCGAAGGAGGCGGGGAAGGCGGCGCCGTCGGAGTGGCCGGCGGAGGGGCCGAAGTCCGCGGGGGCGCCGGTGCCGACGCCCCCGCCGGGCATGCCGTCGCCCCGCTCGCGGGCGTTCGCCACCGCGCGCAGCCGGTCCACGGCCCCGTCCATCGCGAACTGGGCGGCCCCGAGCCCCTCCACGACGTAACCCCGCCGTGCCTGGCCGCTCTCCTCGAAGGCGGACAGGATCCGGTAGACGGCGGAGAAGCCGCCCTCGACGCCCTCCGCGGCGACGGCTCCCCGGGTGACCACACCGTGCCGGTCGAGAAGGGTGCGGGCCAGGGCGTGGGCGCGCACGGTGGAGTCCGGTTCGTGCTGGGGGAGCAGGGACCAGCGGCCCGCGACGGTCGGCGGACCGGTGCGGGACGTGGGGCGGGCGGCCGCCGTCAGGGAGCCGTAGCGCCCGCGTGGGACCGTGCGTTTGGCGCGATGGGCCGTGGAGCCCGCGGTGCGGCCGGAGCCCAGGAGGGAGCGCATCGGGGCGAGGGTGTCGTTCGTGAGCCGACCGGACCAGGCCAGGTCCCAGACCGCGTCGGCCAGTTGGGGATCGGTGGCGTCGGGATGCGTGGTGGCCCGGACCTGGTCGGCGATCTGACGGAAGAACAGGCCGTAGCCGCCGGACAGGGCGTCCAGCACGGACTGGTGGAGGGCGGTCAGCTCCAGGGGGTGGGGCGGCGGCAGGAGCAGGGGCGCCGCGTCCGCCAGGTAGAGGGAGACCCAGCCGTCCTTGCCGGGCAGCGCGCCCGCCCCGGCCCACACGACTTCGCCGGCGGCGGTGAGTTCGTCGAGCATCGCCGGGGTGTAGTTCGCCACGCGCGACGGCAGTACCAGCTTCTCCAACGCCGAGGCGGGCACGGACGCGCCCTGCAACTGCTCGACGGCGCGCACCAGCCCGTCGATGCCGCGCAGACCGTGCCCCTTGCCGATGTGCTGCCACTGCGGCAGGAATTGCGCCAGCGCGGCCGACGGCACCGGCTCCAGCTCGTGCCGCAGCGCGGCAAGAGAGCGCCGGCGCAACCTCCGCAGCACGGTCGCGTCGCACCACTCCTGGCCGATCCCCGCCGGGTGGAACTCGCCCTGCACGACACGGCCGCCCGCGGCGAGCCGCTGCAGGGCGCCCTCCGTGACCGCCACGCCCAGTCCGAAGCGGGCGGCTGCCGTGGCCGACGTGAACGGGCCGTGCGTGCGCGCGTAGCGGGCGAGAAGGTCGCCGAGCGGGTCCTTGACCGGCCCGGTGAAGGCCTCCGGGACACCGACCGGCAGCGCGGTGCCGAGGGCGTCGCGAAGACGGCCCGCGTCCTCGATCGCCGCCCAGTGGTCGGCGCCTGCGACCCGCACGCGGATGGCACGGCGGGCGGCGGCCAGCTCCCGGGCCCACCGGGGTTCCGCGCCGCGCTCGGCCAGCTCGGCCTCCGTGAGCGGGCCGAGCAGCCGCAGCAGGTCGGCTACGCCTTCGGCGTCCTTGACGCGGCGGTCCTCGGTCAGCCACTGGAGCTCCCGCTCCAGCTCCGTCAGCACCTCCGCGTCCAGCAGTTCGCGCAGCTCCGCCTGGCCGAGCAGCTCGGCCAGCAGCCGCGAGTCCAGGGACAGCGCTGCGGCACGGCGCTCGGCGAGCGGGGAGTCCCCCTCGTACAGGAACTGGGCCACGTATCCGAACAGGAGGGAGCGCGCGAACGGCGACGGCTCGGGCGTGGTGACCTCGACCAGACGCACCTTGCGGGATTCGACGTCGCCCATCAGCTCGACGAGGCCGGGGACGTCGAAGACGTCCTGGAGGCACTCGCGGACCGCCTCCAGGACGATCGGGAACGAGCCGAACTCGCTCGCCACCTGGAGCAGTTGTGCGGCGCGCTGACGTTGCTGCCACAGCGGGGTGCGTTTTCCGGGATTACGGCGCGGCAGCAGAAGCGCACGCGCGGCGCACTCGCGGAACCGGGAGGCGAACAGCGCCGAACCGCCGACCTGATCGGTGACGATCTGGTCGACCTCGCCCTTGTCGAAGGCGACGTCCGCCGCGCCGACCGGGGCCTGCTCGGCGTCGGCCGCCGTGTGGACGGGGGCACCCGCCTTCATGGGCTCCTGGTCGAGCAGGTCCAGGCCCATGAGGTCGGCGTCCGGCAGTCGCAGCACGATGCCGTCGTCGGCGTGCATGACCTGCGCGTCCATGCCGTACCGCTCGGACAGCCGGGCGCCCAGCGCGAGCGCCCATGGGGCGTGGACCTGCGCGCCGAAGGGGGAGTGCACGACCACCCGCCAGTCGCCGAGCTCGTCGCGGAAGCGCTCCACGACGATCGTGCGGTCGTCCGGGATGTGACCGCAGGCCTCGCGTTGTTCGTCCAGGTAGGACAGGACGTTGTCCGCCGCCCAGGCGTCCAGGCCCGCGGCCAGCAGGCGCAGCCGCGCGTCGTCCTTGGACAGCGAGCCGACCTCGCGCAGGAACGCGCCCACCGCGCGGCCCAGTTCGAGCGGGCGGCCCAGCTGGTCGCCCTTCCAGAACGGGAGACGGCCGGGCACGCCGGGGGCGGGGGAGACCAGGACACGGTCGCGCGTGATGTCCTCGATGCGCCAGGAACTGGTGCCGAGCGTGAAGACGTCGCCGACCCGGGACTCGTAGACCATCTCCTCGTCGAGCTCGCCGACCCGGCCGCCGCCCTTCTTGGGATCCGCGCCGGCCAGGAAGACGCCGAACAGACCGCGGTCGGGAATCGTGCCGCCGGAGGTGACCGCGAGGCGCTGCGCACCCGGCCGGCCGGTGACCGTCCCGGCCACCCGGTCCCACACCACACGCGGGCGCAGCTCGGCGAACGCGTCGGACGGGTAGCGGCCCGCGAGCATGTCGAGGACGGCCGTGAACGCCGACTCGGGGAGCGAGGCGAAGGGCGCGGCCCGGCGGACCGCGGCGAGCAGGTCGTCGAACTGCCAGGTGTCGAGCGCCGTCATGGCGACGAGCTGCTGCGCCAGGACGTCCAGCGGGTTCGCAGGGACCCTCAGGGACTCGATGGAGCCGGTGCGCATCCGCTCGGTGACCACGGCGGCCTGGACGAGGTCGCCCCGGTACTTCGGGAAGACCACGCCGGTGGAGACCGCCCCCACCTGGTGCCCCGCGCGGCCGACGCGCTGCAGACCGGAGGCCACCGACGACGGGGACTCCACCTGGACGACCAGGTCCACCGCACCCATGTCGATGCCCAGTTCGAGGCTGGAGGTGGCCACCACGGCGGGCAGGCGGCCGGCCTTCAGATCCTCCTCGACCAGGGCACGCTGCTCCTTGGAGACCGATCCGTGGTGCGCGCGGGCGATGACCGGCGGCGCGCCCTGGGCCGCGCCCGAGCCGCCCATCAGCTGGGCCGGTGAGTGGTGCTCGTCCAGGGGCTCCCCGGTCGCGCGCTCATAGGCGATCTCGTTGAGCCGGTTGCACAGCCGCTCCGCGAGGCGGCGTGAGTTGGCGAACACGATCGTCGAGCGGTGGGCCTGGACCAGGTCCGTGATCCGCTCCTCGACGTGCGGCCAGATCGACGGCCGCTCCGCGCCCTCCTGGCCGTCCGACACCGGTGAGCCGCCCAGTTCGCCCAGGTCCTCGACCGGGACGACGACGGAGAGGTCGAACTCCTTGCCGGAGGGCGGCTGGACGATCTCCACCTTGCGGCGGGGCGAGAGATAGCGGGCCACCTCGTCCACCGGGCGGACCGTCGCCGACAGCCCGATACGGCGGGCGGGCTTCGGCAGCAGCTCGTCCAGCCGCTCCAGGGACAGCGCCAGATGCGCGCCGCGCTTGGTGCCCGCGACCGCGTGCACCTCGTCCAGGATCACGGTCTCGATGCCGGTCAGCGCGTCGCGCGTGGTCGACGTCAGCATCAGGAAGAGGGACTCGGGGGTGGTGATCAGAATGTCCGGCGGGCGGGTGGACAGCGCGCGGCGCTCGGCCGCCGGCGTGTCACCGGAGCGGATGCCCACCTTGACCTCGGGCTCGGGCAGGCCCAGACGCACGGACTCGTGACGGATGCCGGTCAGGGGGCTGCGCAGGTTGCGTTCGACGTCGACCGCCAGGGCCTTCAGCGGGGAAACGTACAGAACGCGGCAGCGCTTCTTCGGGTCGGCCGGCGGGGGTGCCGAGGCGAGCTGGTCCAGTGCGGCGAGGAACGCGGCCAGAGTCTTGCCGGAGCCGGTCGGGGCCACCACCAGCACGTCCGAGCCCTCCCGGATGGCCTGCCACGCGCCGGACTGGGCCGCGGTGGGCGCGGAAAAGGCCCCCGTGAACCAGCCGCGGGTCGCGGGGGAGAAGCCGTCGAGGGCCCGGTGTGCGGAGCTGACCATGCGTCCATCCTGCACCCGGGCACTGACAATCCCGCTGACCTGGGAGAACTCGGGCGGCCCCGGCGGGAGGGTCGGCTGACGGCGGCGGTGGGCCCGGCGGTGTGCCGGAGAATGACCTCATGGCGGGTTCGGGTGAGCTGGCGCGGCACTGGCAGTACGAGGAACTGCCGGGTGTCGACCTGCTGCGGGCCAAGTACATCCGCAAGACCTTCGTCCGGCACACCCATGAGAACTTCGTGATCGCCGCCATCGCCGACGGTGTGGAGGTCTTCCACCACCGCGGAGCCGATCAGTACGCGGGAGCGGGAGCGCTGGCGCTGGTCAACCCGGACACCCCGCACACCGGGCGGGCCGGCGTGCCGGAGGGCTGGCGCTACGGGGCCGTCTACCCGTCACCCGAGGTGGTCGCCGGGATCGCGGCCGAGACCACCACCATCCGGGGCACTCCCGGTTTCGTCCGTCCCGTGCTCGACGACCCGTACACCGTGAGCCTGGTGCACCGGGTGCTGCGTGCCGCCGACGAGGGCAACGCGCTGGCCGCGGACACGTTGCTGCGGGTTGCCGTGACCAGGCTGCTGCGGCTCAACGGCGGGCCGCTGCCGCGCCGCGAGGTGCGCACCGCCGGAACCCGGGCCGCGGCACGCGCGCGTGCCGTGCTGGAGGAG
Source organism: Streptomyces sp. NPDC058964 (assembly GCF_042741275.1). Classification (NCBI taxonomy): domain Bacteria; kingdom Bacillati; phylum Actinomycetota; class Actinomycetes; order Kitasatosporales; family Streptomycetaceae; genus Streptomyces; species Streptomyces sp. NPDC058964. The sequence continues at coordinate 4,216 of NZ_JBHYKH010000045.1, read as the reverse complement.
CGGATGACGGAGCCGCCCACGCTGGAGCGGTTGGCCGCCGACCTGGGGACCAGCCCCTTCGCACTGCTGCGGGCGTTCCGCGACGCCTACGGCATGCCGCCCCACACCTGGCTGACCGACGCACGTGTGCGCCGGGCACGGCATCTCCTGGACGCCGGGACCACACCCGCGGTGGTGGCGGTCGCCGTCGGGTTCACCGACCAGCCGCACCTCAACCGCCACTTCGCCCGGATCGTCGGCGTGCCTCCCGGGGCCTACCAGCGGGAGCGCAAGAACGTACAAGACCCGAAGCGGCGACCGCCCGTAGCGTCCGACGCGTGGCAGAACAAACAGCTCTCGCAGACATACGGACCGGAGAGGGAGGAAAACCGGACCGATCTGTCGTCCGGGACGCCCTCGGGGTCGGGATCGCCGTAGGACTGTCCGGGTTCGCCTTCGGGGTGACCGCGGCCGGCAGCGGTCTGAGCCTGCTGCAGAGCTGTGCGCTCAGCCTCCTGGTGTTCACCGGAGCCTCGCAGTTCGCCCTCGTGGGGGCGCTCGCGGCCGGGGGCAACCCGCTCACGGCGGCCGCCGGGGCCTTTTTCCTCGGCGTGCGGAACGCGTTCTACGGGCTGCGTCTGTCCCAGCTGCTCGCGCTCCCGCGCGCGGTGCGGCCGTTCGCCGCGCAGTGGGTGATCGACGAGACCACCGCCGTGGCACTGGCGCAGCCGGGCCGGCGCAGCGCCCGCCTCGGCTTCACCGTTACGGGGCTCAGCCTGTACCTGCTGTGGAATCTCACCACGCTGCTCGGCGCGCTCGGTGCCAAGGCCATCGGGGACACCGACGCGTGGGGCCTCGACGCGGCCGGGCCCGCCGTGTTCCTGGCGCTGCTCGCTCCGATGCTCAGGACCACCACCGAGCGGGCGGTCGCGGGCCTGGCGGTGCTGCTCGGACTCGGCCTCCTCCCCGTGCTGCCGGCGGGCGTCCCGGTCCTGGTGGCCGCGCTCGCCGCGCCGGTCGCCCTCTTCGTGGCGGGGCGCCGCGGGGAACCCGCCCGTGACGACGCGCACGGTGACGTACAGGACGAGACGGGGGACGTACAGCACGAGACGCAGGCCGAGAAGCAGGCCGAGAAGCAGTACGAGAGGCAGCACGAGAGGCAGCACGAGAGGCAAGAGGAAGAACGTTGAACACCTGGATCGCGATCGGAGCGACCGCCCTCGGCTGCTACGCCGTCAAGTTCGCCGGGCTGCTCGTGCCTGCCGGCGCTCTCGAGCGGCCGCTCGTCAAACGGCTCGCCGCCCTGCTGCCCGTCGCACTCCTCGCGGCGCTCACGGCCCAGCAGACGTTCGCCGACGGGCACGCGCTCGTGCTGGACGCCCGGGCCGCGGGGCTCGGGGCGGCCGCCGTGGCGCTGGTGCTGCGCGCCCCGTTCCTGCTCGTCGTCGCGGCGGCGGTGGTGGTGACGGCCGGGGTACGGGCCATGGGCGGGTGAGGAGGCCTCGGTCAGCCCACGAACCGGCCGTACGCCCTGAGCGTCCGCAGCGCCTCGATCGTCACCACGGGGCGGGCCTCCAGAGCCGTGCCGGGCGCCCACTGACGCCAGCGGACCGGCCAGCCGCCGTCCTCCTGCTGTTCGGCGGCCAGGAAGTCCAAGGAGCGCGCCATCTCGTCGTCCGTGAACCACGCGCGCGCGAGGGACTGCGGTGTTCTGGCGAAGTCGTGCGGGAAGTGGTGCTCGCCCGGGGCGTAGCCGGGCGCGACCGGGTACTCGTCGAGCTTCTCCGGGTCCAGCGCCGCGAGCCGGTGCTCCCGGACCAGGCGGCCCAGCCGGTCCGCGGCCGCCTCCGCGCGCGGGCGGTCGGGCGCCGAGTCCAGAAAGGCCACCGCGGCCCCGACCTCATAGGGGTGGGACTTCTCCAGGGCGTCCACGGCCTGCCAGCAGAAGTCGGTGGCCCGGAACAGCCAGGCGTGCCACACCTCGTTGCGGTGCAGCAGGCCCACCACGGGCCCGGTGGCCAGGAGCTCGCTGGGCGGGTCGTCGACGATCGGGATGAACGGCGCCGCCGGGTAGCCGCGCTGACTGGGGTGGATCACCGGCAGAGCGCCGTCCCGGGAGGAGACGGACGTCAGATAGCGGCACACGCGCTCCACCCGCTGGCCGCCGCACCGCCCGACGGCGTCCAGGACGCGCAGCGCGTGACCGGTGTGCAGCGGCTGGCTCACCGGGCCGCGCAGATCGGGTTCGAGCGCGTGACCGTATCCGCCGTCCTCGTTGCGGTAGGCGTCCAGCGCCGTCTCCACCGGATCGGCACCGCCGTTCAGGAAGTGGAAGGCGAACAGACGCTGCTCCAGCACGCGCGCGGTGAGCCAGACGAACTGTTCGGCGCGGAAGAGCGGGGAACGCGCCGCGGACGCGGAGGGGAGTGGGGAAACTCCTGTTTCGGGCATGCGACAGACCGTAGGACGGAAAGCGGTCTCGGCAAGCGGTCCCCCGGCACGGCCCACCCCCAGGGGCGGGATACTTGTGTCATGCGGTTGACGGTCTTCTGGCAGCGGATGGCGGAACACTTCGGTCCGGGATACGCCGACACCTTCGCGCGCGATCACGTGATGACGGAGCTCGGCGGGCGCACGGTGCACGAGGCGCTGGACGCCGGCTGGGAGGCCAAGGACGTGTGGCGCGTGGTCTGCACCGTCATGAACGTGCCGGGGGAGAGGCGCTGACCGGCCGCGAAGACCACGGGGTGGCGGCGGGCTGTCAGCGGCGTGGGCGAGACTTGCACCGTGGCACCCACTGACGACACCGGGCAGATCGCCCAGCACGCATCCCCGTTCGGTACGACGCCGCCCACCCGGCCCCCGGCCGAAGGCGCCGGGCCGAGCGCCCGCATGCCCCGCTGGCTGCCGCGCGCCATGGTGCTCGCGCTCGCCCTCATCGCCGTCTTCCAGCTCGGCAGCTGGGCCTTCCACCAGCTGACCGGCCTGCTGATCAACATACTCATCGCGCTCTTCCTGGCTCTCGCGATAGAGCCCGCGGTGAGCTGGATGGCCGCCCACGGAATGCGCAGGGGGCTCGCCACCTTCCTGGTCTTCCTCGGCCTGACGATCGTGACGGCGGGCTTCGTCACGCTGCTCGGCTCGATGCTCGCGGGCCAGATCATCAAGATGATCGAGGGCTTCCCCGGGTACCTCGACTCATTGATCAACTGGGTCAACCAGACGTTCCACACCGACCTCAGACGGGTGGACGTCCAGGAGGGACTGCTCCACTCCGACTGGCTGCGCAAGTACGCGCAGACCAGCGCGGCCGGCGTACTCGACGTCTCCGCCCAGGTGCTCGGCGGCCTGTTCCGGCTGCTGACGGTCGCGCTGTTCTCGTTCTACTTCGCCGCCGACGGGCCGCGGCTGCGCCGCACCATCTGCTCCGTCCTGCCGCCCGCCCGGCAGGCCGAGGTGCTGCGTGCCTGGGAGATCGCCGTCGACAAGACCGGCGGCTACCTCTACTCGCGCGGCCTCATGGCGCTCATCTCCGGGATCGCGCACTACATCCTGCTCCAGGTGCTGGGCGTGCCGTACGCGCCCGTGCTGGGCGTGTGGGTGGGCCTGGTCTCGCAGTTCATCCCCACCATCGGCACGTACCTCGCGGGCGCGCTGCCCATGCTGATCGCCTTCACGGTCAACCCGTGGTACGCGGTGTGGGTGCTGGTCTTCGTCGTGATCTACCAGCAGTTCGAGAACTACATGCTGCAGCCCAAGCTGACCTCGAAGACCGTCGACATCCACCCGGCGGTCGCCTTCGGATCGGTCATCGCGGGCACCGCGCTGCTCGGGGCCGTCGGTGCCCTGATCGCCATCCCCGCCGTCGCCACGCTGCAGGCCTTCCTGGGGGCGTACGTGAAGCGGTACGACGTCACGGACGACCCCCGGGTGCACGGTCACCGCAGATCCGGGGCCGCCGGCTTCGGTCTGCTCGCCCGCGCGCGGGGACTGTGGACGGGGCAGCCCGGGGTGGGGGAGCCCGTTCCGGGGACGGGGACCCCGGAGGAGGGCTCCTCCTGAGGCGCGGCAGGGGCACCGTCGCTCAGTACGTGAGCACCGCCCACAGCCCGGCACCGGGGGGGCCGGGCCGCGGCCCGCGCGCCCCCCCCGGGCCCCGCGCCCCCCCCCCCCCCCCCCGGCCGCGGCCCGGGGGGCGGGGGGGGTATCTAAACAACACACACCCGCGCACCGTCAC
>NZ_JBHYKH010000044.1:16005-30427 GCF_042741275.1 Streptomyces sp. NPDC058964 | reverse complement strand
GCCCGGCCCGCCGCGCCGGGCCGGCTTCGTCGATAAGTGGAACTCCTGCCGAGGAGGCATGCGAAAGCTCTCCGTGGGCACGATGTGCCAGACCGGGTCGAGGGCGAGGCTTGGGCGTATCAGGTGCGGGGCACAGGCCTCGTACCGAAAAAGCGGTACGAGCCAGCGCGAGGAAGACCGGACAGTACGAGGCCTGAGGAGGCGTCATGGACCGCCGGATCCGTGTTCGTGTCAGCCGTCGGCCCGCCGCACCCCGCGGGCAGGAGATCGATCGCAGGACGCCCTCGGGCCGGATCCTGCCGTACTGACGCAGTCCACGCCGGGCTCAGGCGGCCAGCGGATCCAGCGTCAGCGGCTCGATCCTGCCCTCCAGCATGGCGCCGATGCCCTGTACGGCACACACGTCGGGCCGCTCGGCGATGTGCACCGGCATTCCGGTCGCCTGCCTGAGCATCTCGTCGAACCCGGGGAGCAGGGCGGAACCGCCGACCATCATGATCCCGACGTCGGCGAGGTCGGCAACCAGATCGGGCGGGCAGACCCGCAGCACCTTGCCGATGCCGTCCAGCACGGCCGTCAACGGCGTCTGGATGGCGTCCCGCACGGCCGAGGTGTCGACCTGCACGCACCGGGCGAGGCCGGTGGCCACGTCCCGCCCGTGGATCTCCGTGGTCACCGGTCCCTGCGCGTTGAGACCGTTGCTGGACAGGGCGAGCTGCAGCGGCCGTACGGACTGGCTCGGCAGCATCAGTTCGTGCTCGTGCCGCAGGTGCTGCACGATCGCGTGGTCGACGGCCTCGCCGCCCACGTTGATCCGCTCGGCGGTGACGATCGAGCCGAGCGAGAGGACGGCGACCTGGGTCGCGGCGGCCCCGCACACAATGATCATCATGCCCTGGGGCCGTTCCACCGGGAGCCCGCAGCCGACGGCGGCGGCGATGAGGGTGTCGACGAGCTCGACGCGGCGGGCGCCGAGGCCGACCAGGGTCTCGATGGTCGCCCGCTGGGCCAGCGGGTCGGCGTCGTGCGGGGTGCAGGCGGCGGCCCGCAGTCGGGCCTTGCGGCGCAGGGCGCGGCGGGTCTTGTCGCCGAGCAGATGCCGCAGCATGCGCTGGGCCATCTCGATGTCGACCACTGTGCCGCCGGAGACCGGCCGTACGACGCGGATGTAGTTCGGCGTCCGCCCCGTCATCCGCTCCGCGAACTCGCCCACCGCGATGAGCGCGCCGGTCCGGGTGTTCACGGCGGCGACGGAGGGCTGGTCGACGACGAGCCCGGCGCCCTTCACGTACACCCGGGTGCGGGCCGCCCCCAGGTCGACGGCGAAGTGGCAGCGGCGCAACTGCTCAAGACTGACGGTCACGGCAGATCCTTCCGGGTGCGCTGGCCGTGCGGGTGCCGCCGGGTGGCGGGCCTCTCTTCCTGCATCCTGCGCGGGCCGGGGAGGCGTGCGCCTTCTGGAGGGGGCCGGGCGGGGCACGGCCGAACGGGGGTAGTTGCCGCTCGTCCCGGAGTGTCGGACGGCGTCACAGGCCGCGGGCTGCCTCGAGGAGAGGCTCGAGCGAGGAGAGGGTGATCTCGCCGCCCCCCTCCCGCAGGCGCCGGCGCCCCGCCGCGGTGGGGGCGTAGCCGACCGGGCGGAGGCCGACCTGCTGCGCCGCGGTGAGTTCGGCGACCGAGGAGCTGATCAGGACACCTGACGGCGCCGGCCCACCGGGGGAACCCAAGGCCCGCAGGAGACAGTCCGGGTGGGGCATCAGCAGGCCGAGGTCGTCGCGGCGGCCGTGGACACCTGCCAGGGGCAGACGGTGGGGCTTCACATAGCGGTGGACGGCCTCGGCGCACACGTCCGTCACCACGACGACGCGACGGCCGGAATCGTGCAGGGCGCGGACGAGCGCGACGGAGCGGTGTGTCGTGGGCGCGTCGGGCACGGCGGACAGTTCGAGCTCGTCGAGGCGTGCCCGCAGAACGGGCCCGAGCCGGTCGTGGGCGAAGGCGCGCAGCACGTCCAGGGGGTGCACGAACGCCTCGTTCCCGGCGGTGCCCCCGGCGGACGGCGGCCGGCCCGCCAGGGCGTCCCGCGGATCGCGGTGCTCGGCGACGACAGAGAGCAGGGCGAGAGCCGCCTCGCGTGCGGTCTGCGCCGGGAACAGCCGGGCGAGGGGGCCGTCGAAGCCGATCAGTACGGTCTCGGCGTCGGCGAGGACGGCCGAGAGCCGGCGGCGTGCCGGCACGGCCCGCTCCGGTACCGGCGCGGGCGTCCCTTCGGGGGCCAGGTGCACGGAGCAGGACACCGCCAGCCCCGGCACCGGCCAGGCGCGCAGCTCCGCGTTCACGGCGCGCTGGGCCGCGCCCGCGCGGCGCAGCGGATGACGGCGGGTGATGCGGGTGGCCGCGTCGCGCAGATGTTCCAGCAGCAGCCCGGAGATCCCGGTGGTCTCACCGCGGACGAAGGCGACCGGGTCGTCGACGTGCCACGACAGCTCCACCACGGCGGTGAACACGCCCTTGCCGGAGCTCGGCAGGGGCAGCGTGTGCCGGGCCCGGTGCGGGGTGAGGTCGACCGAGTAGTACGTCTCCGGACGCGGCGGGCCCGTGCCGTACGGCCGGACCGGGTCGAGCAGCGTGAGCGGGCCGTCGGACCGCGTGTGTACGACGGCCGTGCGGCCCGGGGTGGGCATGCCGAGCTCGTGCAGATCGTGGGTGATGAAGGGGCCCTGGACCAGGTCGCGTTCCCGGGACCCCCGCTCCGCTGCCGCCCAGGTGCAGTGCCAGGCGACGGGCGGGGTGTCCCGCTCGCTGCCGCGGTACAGCGGCTGGAAGTGGCGGGGGCCCTGGGCGGCGGAGCTGGCCGTGAACTCCTCGTACAGGGCCGGGGAGACGACGACGGTGATCTCGGCGGGAGCGCTCCGGTGCGACTCCGGCAGATGCGCCGGTGCGGAGGGGTTTTCCCACAGGAGCACCTGCAGGCGCGGCCGGTCCGCCAGCCTCGCGAGGGCCACGGGGAGCCAGCGGAGTGTCGCGACCAGTACGGGCAGGAGGTAGGAGCCCGGTTCGGTGCGGACCCGGTAGCCGTTGGGCAGGACCGTCACCTCGTACTGGTGAGGGGCCAGGGAGCCGCGGGAGAGGAGCTCGTGGACCGCGTACTCGAGGGTGATCCGCGTTTCCGGGTGGCCGGTCAGGTCGTCGGTCAGGAAGGTGATCGTGGGGCGGAGCGGCTGCGGGGGCGGGTCCTGGCCGGGCCCGGAGCTCAGGAGGGAGAGCCTGGCACGGAGGGCGTCGAGTTCGTCGCGGGTGCGCCGGGCGGCCGGACCCGGGACCCCCCGCAGCGGCTCGTCCCGCCACAACTCCAGTGCCTGCTGGGCAAGTTCACGGCTCGCGGGCAGGTCCTCCGCGGCGCGGGCCCGCTCGGAGCCGGCGGCCAGACGGCGGGCGCGGAGGACGTCGACGTCGTCGGGGGCACAGAGGCGCTCGAGGCGGAGAGCGTATCCGGTCTCCTCGACGGTCAGGACGTCCGGCCCGAGGACCTGGCGCAGGCGTGCGACGTACGTGTCCAGGAGGCCGTCGGTGACGAACGGGACGGGGTCGTTCCCGAGTCCGGCGGCAAGCTCGTCCCCCGTGGCCGGCCGGCCCTCCCGCAGCAGCAGCATGCACAGAACGGCCTGCTCGCGAGGGTCGTCGACCGGTACGGGGCGGCCACCGAGGGTCACCCGGAGCGGTCCGAGCAGGGAGAAGCGGAGTCCCGCGTGGTGTGGGCTCAGCCGGAGGAGCCGCTCGACGCCGCGCTGCTGGAGTTCCGGTGCTCCGGAATCGAGTTCGGCGCAGGCCACGGTCAGCTCCGATGCGAGCGTGTCGGATCCGCCGCGGTACAGCCCGCGCACGATGTGCCCGAGTGCCCGTAGGTTGCCCGCACGTGTCGCACTGCTCAGCGGTGCGGCGTCCAGACAGGTCAGGACCGGTCCGTCCGAGCCGAGGACGACGGCGTGCGCCTCCAGCAGGCTGCGCGGTCCGTCCTGCGCGTGCAGGGCGAGGACCGCCTCGGTGAGCGGCGGCAGCAGCGCGACGACCTCGCCGGCGGACAGGTCCCGGCCGCGCCCCAGACGCTGCTGCAGCGTCGGGCCGGCGACGAACTCACGGACCAGGTACGGGGTGCCGTCGTCGAAACCGTGATCCCGGACCGCCGCGATCCCGGGGTGGCGCACCTCGGCGAGGCGTCGGCACAGGTCCGTGAAGCCGGCCGGGGAGCGTGGCAACGGCGGGTATCTGCGCACCAGGACGGGGGCGTCCCCGTCCTGCGTGTCCTCGGCCAGCCAGCCCATCCCCCCGGGCTCCGTCCGCCGCACCAGCCGGTACCGCCCCCCGAGCAGCCTCCCGGCCCGCCCGGCCCGCTCGGTGGAGTCGTACAGCCGCCGCAGGCTCTCCTGCCCGACCGTGGCGAACGCATCGCCGTCCACACCGGTGCCGGAGCCGGACGGCGCGGGCGTCACCGCGCGGAACTCGCCCGGCGCCACCCCGCTGCGCTCCTCGATCAGCCCGCCCACCCGGGAGAGCAGTTCGGCGGTGCGCCCGCGTGAGGAGCGGGGCAGACCGCGCAGCAACAGGTCCCGCACGCCGGGCCGGAAGGCGTAGGACCCCGGCGGGCCGGGAACCGTGCCGAGCATCCCGCTCAGGATGACCTCCGCCAGATGCTGCGGCCGCGGATCCGGCTCCACCGCCCGCTGGACCAGCCGCATCACCGGCAGATCGGGGCGGCCCACCGCCAGATGCCCCGCAAGCCGGAACGCCTCCGGGGAGGCCGTCGCGCGGAAGCGGAGGACCAGTTCCTCGGCGGACAGCCGGGCCACGTCCGTGCGGTCCTCCGTGTCGTCCGGTCCCAGCGGCACCCCCAGCGTGGCGGCCGAGCCGGGAAACCGGCCTCCGTCGGCCGATGCCACCAGTCCGGCCCAGTTCGCCAGCCAGCGCGGCTCGGCCTCCAGCACGGGCAGGGGCAGGGTGCCGTGCCCGTCGCGCGCCTCGTGCCTGTCGTACGGCGAGAACGTCAGCGCCGCCGCCGGAGCCGCCGGGAACGGTGCCGAGAACACGCCCGGTGCGGCGGGCAGCGCCGTGTCCCGCCACAGATGCTCGGGCAGGGGCTGGACCACCGCCAGCGGCATCTGCCGCCCCCAGCGGCGCAGGGTGCCGTACCAGCGCGTTCCCGCCTCGCCCCGCCGCCATTGCGGGCCCATGCAGTCGCTGATCACCAGGGTGACCGCGCGGTCGCCGGCGGGGCCGTGCGCACCGTGGCCGCGGACTTCGCCGTCGGGCTCCGCGCACAGCGCGGACACCGTCCGGAACACCCCCGACTGGGCCAGTGTCGCGTGCAGTTCGCGGATCAGCGGGCGCCACACCGGCATCGTGGGACCGGTGTCGTGGACGAGATTCAGGCGCAGCCAGCGTTCCCGGGCGGGGCGCAGCACCGGGAGCCACCACTCGGGGGCCGCGCCGAGGCGGGCGATGCGGTCGGCGGTGGCCCGCTCGTCGAGGCGGTGACCGACCGGCGCGTCGGTGCGCCGCTTCAGTGGGCGCAGGGAGCGCTGCAGGCCCAGGGTATGACGCAGCATCGGGGGCGCGGGCGCCAGCAGGGAGGCGTACGGGCCCGATGGCGTCGTGCCGGGGGAAGGAAGGTGGAGCGGGGCACGGCGGGGCTGCTCGGCCGACGGTGCCCGGCCGGGCGGCGGCAGGGGGGCCGGCGGTGCCGCCTCGCCTTCCTCCCGCGGTTCCCGCCGTACGTCCTGCCGGGGCGCCGGATTCTCCCGTGCGGGGTCCGCCGCCCCGGCTGCCGGTTCCATTCGTCCCGCCAGCCACACCAGTTCCGCCAGCTCGCGCGGTGTCGGTCGCACGCCGTCGCCCGCCCGGGCCAGCACGTCGGCCAGCCGGGCCAGCGGTTCCGGGCCGGCGGGGCGGTCAGAACGCATCGGCCTGCGGGGCCTCGCTCAGGTACGGCATCAGCTGTTCCGCCAGCCCGTCCAGGGAGTCCGCGGTCAGGCCGGACGAGCGGGCCAGGTAGATCGCGTTGAGGAGCTGGTCCGTGGCGAGGTCCCCGCCGTTCACCCGGGACAGGAACCGGGTGATCAGCGTCCGGGCGTAGTCGTCCGGCTCGCCCAGGTGCGCGCGGACGATCTCGGCGAGATGGCCGTCGTCGGGCTGGCGCAGCCGGAGGGTGACGCAGCGGCGGAGGAAGGCCGGCGGGAACTCGCGCTCGCCGTTGCTGGTCAGGACGACGAAGGGGAAGGCGCGGCAGCGGACCCGCCCGCGTCCGACCGGCACCCGTTCGTGCGTGCCGTCGGCCATGACCCGTGCCTCGGGCGTGTGACGGGAGGCGCGCACCAGCTCGGGGATCTCGTACTGGCCCTCCTCCAGCACGTTCAGCAGGTCGTTGGGCAGGTCCAGGTCGCTCTTGTCGATCTCGTCGATGAGCAGGGCACGGGGGCGGGCGTAGGGGAGGAGGGCGGTGCCCAGGGGCCCCAGGCGCAGATGCTCCTCGACGCCCGACTCGGGGGAGGGATCCCCCGGTTCGTCCGCGGCCGCGGCCCGGCGGGCGGCGTAGAGGCGGGAGAGGGGGTCGTACTGGTAGAGCGCGTCGTGCAGGGTGCTGCGGCTCGTGACGTTCCAGCGGAGCACCGGGCCGAGTCTCAGTTCACGGGCCACCGCGTACGCCAGTGAGGACTTTCCGGTGCCGGGCGGGCCCGTGACCAGCAGCGGACGGCGCAGGTAGAGCGCCGCGTTGACCAGTTGGACCGTCTCGGGCGTGGCCTGGTACGTCTCGGCGCGGTGAGTGCGGTCGGGGGAGGTGGCCGCCGTGTCGGCCGTGTCGGCGGGCGTCTCGAGCTCGGGACCACCGTCGAAGGCGCGCCACGGCGGGGGCGCGGGCAGCTCGGTGATGCCGTCGTGCGGCTCCTTCGTGCCGGTGTACACGGGCCACAGGGGCATGGGGGTCCCTCTTCGTCTTCTTCGGCCGGGCTGGTCAGGCGACGGGCGAGTGCAGGCTCGCGGTGGGCTCGGGGAAGCAGTGCGGGTCGTCCCACAGGAGCTGGACGCCCCTGGCCCAGTGCCCGTCGGGGTCGTCGTCCGCCTCCGCCTCCTCCCGCAACGACTGGATGCGCCGGGGGAGTTCGGCGGGTGGTACGCCGTCCAGGCATGGGACGAGCGCGTCGAGGAAGGCGACGCCCGCGCAGGGGCCGCCGCTGCCGGGGGTGTCGTGCCCGGTCCCGGTGCAGCCGGTTCTGGGCCAGAGCAGAACCGGGACCGGGGTGTTCAGGCCGGCCTCGAAGTGGTCCGGCGCGGCCGAGGGCGGGACGGCGAAGCCCGCCAGGTCCGCGTCCTCGTCGCGCAGCCGTTTGCGCAGGCTGGGCGGTCGTTCCCGGTCGCCGCAGCCGACGCGGTGCAGGGGCGCGGCCCCGGTGCCGGTGCCGAGTCGCTGCCACTTCTTCGTCAGCTGGTGGCGCAGACGGGCGCTGCGGTGCCGCGAGCGGTCCGCGACGACGACGGGGTGGGCGCAGCCGAGGGGGGTGGAGTCGTCGGGGCCGCACTCCCAGTGGGCGACCGGCTCGTTCAGCCATTCACGCGGCAGCACGAACGTCAATAACTCGTCGGCACCGGGGGTGAGCTGGGTGAAGGCCTCGTCGATGCGCTCCTGGACGTACGCCCGTACTCCCGAGCGGGGCAGGCGCACCGTGCCGACCGGGCGGCGCAGGCCGTCGCGGTACGCGGACACCTCGACGGTGACCTGATCCGCGCCGGCGCCGCTGCGGTCGATCTCCACGAGGATGGGGGACCAGGACGGGCGCGCGGCGGGTGCGGCCGCGGCCGCCGGGGGAGTGGCCAGGAGTGCCTCCAGCCGGTCGGCGAACCGCGTCACCGCCTCGGGGTCCGGCACCTCCCACTGCACGTACCAGGCGGCCGGCCACAGCGAGGCGAACCCGTCCGGGGGCAGCGGTGGGCCGAAGCCGCCCACGGCGTCGACGTACAGCCGGTCCGGGTCGCAGCGCAGGCCGGCCGCCACCGCCCTGCGCACCAGCCCGTACAGCCGTCTCGTCGCGCCGGGAGCGTCACCGTGGGTGGGGACCAGTTCGCCGAGCCCGTGCCAGTAGCGGGCCATGACCGTGGTGGGCAGCATCCGGCCCACGCGGACGTCCCGCTCGGCTGCGATCTGCGTGACCATGCCGACCACCCGGCCGTCCGGCAGGGTCACGGCCGCACCGCTGAAACCGTGCGCGAGGGGCTGCCCGTGGGCGGTGGCGGCCTCCAGCTGCACCCACTCGTCGGAGATCAGCGTGGGGGCCAGGGCCCGGTAGCGGGCGAGCGCACCCTCGTCGTACTCCTCGGGGAAGCCGTACGCGACCAGGTCCGGGGAGGGAGTGCCGTGCTCCGCGCCGGGCGGCGCGAAACGGGCCGGGGTCAGGGGCACTTCGCGGTCGAGCTCCAGTACCGCCAGGTCACCCGGGTCCGTGGCACCGCCCCGCCAGCCACCGTGCACGGCCACGGTGGCCGGTACCCCGCGCAGCTCCCTGCTGTTCGGGAACGTCACGGTCAGGGGCGCCAACTGGCTGTCCCGGACGACATGCGCGCAGGTCAGCACCTTGCTCGACGTCACGAGGAAACCCGCCCCGGCCACCGTGCCCCCGCACTCGATCCGGGCGTGCCAGGCAGCGCCGCTCATGATCCGGCGGTGGGCTCCGCGGCCGACGGGACCGTGGCTGCCCCCTCCGGTGCCCCCTGTGCCGACGCGTCCGCGCGGGCCGCCGTCCCTTGCGCCGAGGACCAGCTCAGCTTGACGACCAGCTGCCCCTCCGCCGCGCCCTTGGCGATCACGGCCCCGGCCTCCGCGCTCAGCTTCACCCCGAACTCCAGCTCCACGGAGTCGGGTCGCAGCGCGCCGTCGCGGAAGACCCGCAGCGCGGAATGGGCCGCGGAACGGACACCGTCCAGGGCGCCCTCGAAGGTACGGGCGGTCCGGTCGGCCGGCCCGCCGCCCGGTCCCTCGCCGCGTGAGACGAGCCGGGTTCCGGTCGCGGGATCCGCGGTCTCCACGACGACGACCGCGCCGTCCTCGGTCTCGAACTCCACCAGCCTGGCCATGGCTTCGCCCGCTCCCCCGTTCTCGGTCCAGTAGCAACTCCATTGTTGCCGAAAGCGGCTGACGGTGTCTCGGCTTCTCCGCCGCGCCCCTGCCGCCACTGGCGGGAACCCGCCGGGGCACCTTTCCGCCAGGCGTGCTCAACTCCCTTGCAACACAAGCCCCGTGACACTGCTTCGCAGCACTCGACGCACTCGACGCACTCGACACGAGAAGAGGCGTGGATGACCAGAGGACCAGCCGGACGTGGGGCGACCCTCCTGTCGGCCGGGCTAGCGATCGCCCTCCTGCCGGCAACCCAGGCCGCCGCTCGGCAGCCCGTCGCCGCGAGCCGGCCCACCACGGGCGCAACCACGGGAGCCACCACCACGGGAGCCACCACCGTCACCCTCGTCACCGGCGACAAGGTGACCGTCACCGATCTGGGGCACGGGAAGAAGACGGTCACGGTCGAGCGGCCGCCCGGCGCCACCGGAGCGGTGCGCACCCAGACCGCCGGCGGCGACATCACCGTCGTACCGGACGAGGCACGAAGATATCTGCGGGCGGGCACCCTGGACCGACGGCTGTTCGACGTCAGCGCCCTGATTCGGCAGGGGCTCGGCGACCGGAAGACCGGTGAGCTGCCGCTGATCGTGACCTACGGCAAGGGCACCCGTGCCGTCACGCCACGTGGCACCCGCAGGACGCGGACCCTGTCCAGCCTGCGCGGGGCCGCCGTCGAGGCGGACAAGGGGCGGACCTTCTGGCGGTCGTTCACCGGGAACGGCGGCATCGACAGGGTCTGGCTGGACGGGCGCGTCAAGGCAGACATGGCCGAGAGCAACGCGCAGATCGGCACGCCCGCCGCCTGGGACGCCGGGCTGACCGGCAAGGGCGTCACCGTCGCCGTCCTCGACACCGGCGTCGACCTGGGCCACCCCGACCTGAAGGACCGGGTCACCACCACCAGGAGCTTCATCGACGGGCAGGAGGTCGCCGACCGCAACGGCCACGGCACCCACGTCACCTCCACCGTCGGCGGCAGCGGGGCCGCCTCCGACGGCAAGGAGAAGGGCGTCGCACCCGGGGCCACGCTCGCCGTCGGCAAGGTGCTCAGCGACGAAGGGTCGGGCAGCGAGTCACAGATCATCGCGGGCATGGAGTGGGCGGCGCGGGACGTGCACGCCCGGATCGTCTCCATGAGCCTCGGTTCCACCGAGGCCAGCGACGGAACCGACCCCATGGCCCAGGCGGTGAACACCCTCTCCCAGGAGACCGGCGCCCTCTTCGTCGTCGCCGCCGGAAACACCGGCACCCCCTCCTCCATCGGCTCGCCCGGCGCCGCCGACGCGGCCCTCACCGTCGGCGCGGTGGACGCGGACGACCGGGCCGCCTACTTCACCAGCGCCGGACCCCGGTACGGCGACAACGCCCTGAAGCCCGACATCTCCGCGCCCGGCGTCGGCATCCTCGCCGCCCGCTCCCAACTCGTCCCCGGCAGCGGCTACTACACCTCCATGAGCGGTACGTCGATGGCGACCCCGCACGTCGCCGGGGTGGCCGCCCTGCTCGCCGAGGAACACCCCGACTGGACCGGCGCGCGCCTCAAGGACGCCCTGATGTCGACGTCGAAGCGGCTCGACGAGTCCGCCTATGTGCTCGGCGCGGGCCGGGTCGGCGTGCCCGACGCCGTGACGGCGGAGGTCACCGCCACCGGCAGCGCCGACCTCGGCTTCTACAGCTGGCCCTACGACGCGAACAAGCCCGTGACGAGGACCGTCACCTACACCAACTCCGCGGACTCGGCCGTCGGCCTGAGCCTCTCCGTCCAGGGCGCCCCGGCCGGGGTCGCCACCCTCGCCGACACCACCCTCACCGTCCCCGCGCACGGCACCGCGTCGACGACGGTCACCGGCGACGGATCGAAGGCGCCGGTCGGCACCACCAGCGGGCAGATCGTGGCCGCCGTCGCCGGAACGCCGGTCGCCCACACGGCCTTCGGGCTGGTCAAGGAGGAGGAGCGGTACACGCTCACCGTCCACGTCAAGGACCGGGACGGCGCCCCCACCGCCGCCGACCTCACCGTGCAGCGGCTCGCCGAGGGCGACGACCCCTTCCCGGCGTACGCCGACGGCTCCGGCACCCTGAGACTGCGGCTGGCGCCGGGCACCTACTCCCTGGCCTCCTTCCTGGACGTGCGGGGCGGCCACGGCGCCGACTCGCTCGGGCTGGGCTTCCTCTCGGCCCCGGAGATCACCCTCGACCGGGACCGCGAAGTCACCCTGGACGGACGCACGCTGCGCGAGGTGAAGGCCGCTGTGGACCGGCGCACCGAGACCCGGCAACTGGTCATGGAGTACGACCGGAAGGCGAACGGCGCCGACCTGTTCGGCGCGGTCCAGGTGCCACTGACCTACGACAGCGTCTTCGCCGCGCCCACCAAGAAGGTCGCACAGGGCTCCTTCGAGTACCGGACCGTGTGGCGGCTGGGTAAGCCGCTGCTGGAGGTCCACGGGATCGGCGAGGCGGTCGTCCAGCCCGGCGGCACGCTCGTCGAGGGGCGCCGGCGGCTGCCGCTGGTGGATGTCGGTGACGGCCCGTTCACCGGCGTCGAGGGCAAGGCCGTGCTCGCCCGCCTCACCGACGGCACCGATCCGGCCGCCCTCGCCCAGGCCGCCCAGGACGCCGGTGCCAAGGCCCTGTTCGTGACGGACGACACGCCCGGACGGCTCATGGCCTGGTGGGGCACGGACGACAACGCCGACCGGCCCCTGCAGATCGCCACGGTCGACGCGGCCGCCGCGGCCCGGCTGCGGGCCGCGGGGAAGGTGGACATGACGGGCACCCGCAACTCGCCCTACATGTACGACCTTTCGGAGGGACACCGCGATGAGGTCCCGGACCGGGACCTCACCTACCGGCCCTCCGGCCGCCGGCTCGCCGCCCTGGACGTCAGGTTCCACGCCGTACGGCCGGTCGGCGGAGGAGAGTTCCGGTACTCGATCACCGACTCCTTCCCCGTCGGACTCGGCTTCCAGGAGCGCGTCGACTACCCCGCCGAGCGCACCGACTACGTCTCCACCGGCCCCGGCCAGCTGTGGCACGAGTCCGTGTCGGTGGGCGACGGCGTGCTGGAGGAGCGCAGCGGCCTGGTGCGCTACACCGGCGGGACACGTCCGGCGCTGAACTGGTTCCGGCCGGTCTGGCACCCCTGGCTGGGCACCGGGCTCGGCTGGGGACAGCAGCGCGCCGGGAACCAGATCCAGCTCAACACCCCGGGCTGGGGCGACTCCGGACCCGACCACACCGGCTTCGGCGACGTGTGGAGCGACGACACCGGGATGACCCAGTACACGGCGGTGTACCTGGACGGCACGCTGGTCGACCGGCGCAGGAGCTCCGGGGCGTACGTGTGGCACGCGCCCGCCGACGAGCACACGTACAAGGTCGTCACCGACACCACCCTGGACGCGGACCGCTGGGGCCTGGCCACCCGCGGCCACGCCGAGTGGACCTTCAGGTCGGCCGCCACTGCGGAGGACCGCTGGACCTACCTCCCGCTCGTCAACCTCGCCTTCGATGTCGACACCGGCCTCACGGGCGACGTACGGGGCGGGAGCCGGGTACCGGTCGGGCTCGCCGCGCAGTACGTGGCCAACGCGTCCGGCACCGGCACCCTCGGCGGCGGCAGACTCGAGGTGTCGTACGACGACGGCACGACGTGGCGGACCGTGCCGCTCACCGGACGCGCGGCCTCCTGGCACGGGACGCTGACCGTGCCGCGCGGTGCCGAGCACGTGTCCCTGCGCGCCTCGGCACACGACGACCGGGGCGGCTCGGTGACCCAGGAGGTCATCCGGGCGGTGGGGGTGCGTTAGCCCCGGGGCGGGGGGTGGTCCACGACGCCCCGGACCACCCCCAGCTCCACCAGGTCCTGCGGCCGGATGCGGAGCTGGTCGGCCGTGGCCTCCGTCTCCTCCGGCGGGCGCTTCAGGATCGCGGCCGCCAGCTCCGGGGCGATGACCGAGAAGTAGCTGTCCGGCGTGGCCCAGGTGTTGCCCGGCGCCGCCAGGGCCAGCGCGCCGCCCGAGCCGCCCTCGCCGACGACGAGGGTGGTGACCGGGATGCGTGCGGCGGCCACGGCCCCGAACAGGTCCGCGATCGCCGTGCCCGCCCCCTCCCGCTCCGCCCCGGCGTCGTTCTCTGCGCCCGGCGTGTCCACCAGGGTCAGCACCGGTATCCCGAGCCGGTCCGCCAGCCGGATCAGCCGGGCGGCGGTGCGGTAACCCGCGGGGCGGGTCTTCGTCCCGGTCTGGGCGGCGTACGCGACGGTACGTCCGTCCCGCTCGCCGAACCCGCACAGCATCCCGTCGGGATCTGCGCCCCCGCAGCGGTCGCCGGAGAGGGCGGCGCGGCGCGTGAAGTACGCGTCCAGATAGGCCCGCGCCCGCGGGCGTTCGGGGCGGCGGGCGCGGAGGACGGCCTCCCAGCCCGTCGCCGGGAGACTCGCGCAGCCGAGGGCGGAAGGCGGCGGGGCCTCCGCCGCGGGCGTGGTCAGCAGCCGCAGCCACAGCCCGAGCGTCTCCCGCAGCTCCTGCGGCCGCACCACCGCGTCCGCCGAACCCGACGCCACCTGCGCCTCCGCCGTGTAGGCGGCCGGATCGGCGTCCGCCGGACGGACCCGGGAACCGGCGAAGCCGACCTGGGCGCCGGGGAGGGCGAGCGTGACATCGGCACCGGCACCCAGGGTGGCCCAGCCGCCGCCCGTCGTCGGGTCGCGCAGCACGGCGATCTGGGGCAGGCCCGCCTCCCGGGTGAGCACCGACTGCCGGGCCACACGCTGGAGCTGGGTCAGCGCGAGCATGCCCTCCTGCATCCGGCTGCCACCGGTGGCGATCAGCGGCACGACCGGGAGGCGGTGCGCGCGGGCGTGGGTGTAGGCCGCTTCCAGCCGGTCGCCGGTGCGCCTGCCCAGGGAACCGCCCAGGAAGCCGAACTCGAAGGCGATCAGCACGGCACGCGTGCCCCCGACGCTCGCGGTGCCGCAGACGACCGACTCCTCCTCCCCGGTGCGCCGGGCGGCACGGGCGCGCGAGGCGTCGTACCCCTGCCAGGCGATCGGGCCGTCCGGTGCCGGCTCCCTCTCCTGATACCCGAGTTCGGTGAAGGTCGCGGCATCGCAGACCAGCGCCAGGACCTGGCGCGCCGACAGCCGCTCAGACACCGTGCAGCGCCCCCGGACAGATCTTCACCCAGTCTGTTTGGGGCGAGGGGGCCCGGGGGCGCGCGCGCCGCGGGGGCGGGGGGGGGGGGCGCCCGCGG
>NZ_JBHYKH010000044.1:3665-15995 GCF_042741275.1 Streptomyces sp. NPDC058964 | reverse complement strand
CACAGAGCAGCGCACACTTCCTGATAGTCCCCATGTCGTTGCGGGGAAGGGCGTCCAGGCGGCGGACGACACGCGGGCGCTTGTGCGGGGCCAGCCGGCGGGCCACATGGTCGGCCAACTCCTCGTCGGACGGCGGCGACTGGGGATCAGCGGGCACGATCCACGCCACGATCCGCTCGCCCAGGTCCGCGTCCGGCTCACCGGTGACGGCCGCCTCCCGCACCCCCGGATGCTCCAGGAGCGCGTTCTCGATCTCCCCGGCCCCGATCTTGTAACCACCGCTCTTGATCAGGTCGGTGGCCTTGCGTCCGACGATGCGCACATACCCGTCGGGCTCACGCACCGCCATGTCGCCGGTGCGGAACCAGCCGTCGGCGGTGAACGCGGCGGCGGTGGCGTCGGGCCGGTTGAGGTACTCGGTGAAGAGGTTCGGGCCGCGCACCTGGATCTCGCCGACGGTCTCCCCGTCCCGGTCCTCGAGGACCGTTCCGTCCTCCTCCACCAGCCGCAGCTCCACCCCCGGCAGCGGCACGCCGACCGTCCCCGCGCGCGGTTCCCCGTCGGCCCGCACGCTGGTGTTCATCAGCGTCTCGGTCATGCCGTACCGCTCGATCACCCGCTGCCCGGTCGCCGCCGTGATGCGCTGGTGGTCGTGCACGGGCAGCGCGGCGGAGCCGGAGACCAGCAGCCGGGCCATGCCGAGCGCCTTGGCCAGCTCCGGGTCGCCGGGCAGGGCCTCGGCGATGCGGTGGTACATCGTCGGCACCCCGAACAGCATGGTGGCGCCGCCGGTCAGCTCCCGGGTCACACCCTCCGTGCCGAAACGCCCGAGGTGCCGCACACAGCCGCCGCGCCGCAGCGGGCCGAGGACGCCCAGCACCAGGCCGTGCACATGGAACAGCGGCAGCCCGTGCACCAGCACGTCGGCACCGGTCCACTGCCAGGCGTCGGCCAGCGCGTCCAGGGTCGCGGCCACCGCCCGGCGGGGGATGACCGCGCCCTTGGGCGGGCCGGTGGTGCCGGAGGTGTAGACGATCAAGGCGGGATCATCCTCGGACGCACGGTCCTCCGGGACGGCTCCGGCGCCGTACGCGTCGACGTCGACGCGCTCGAGTCCGCCGAGAGCGGTGGGGAGTTCCGCGCCCGGAGCGGCCAGCACCAGCGACGGCACGCTGTCGGAGAGGATGTGCGCCAGCTCCTTCTCACCCGACTTCGGGTTGAGCGGTACCGCGGCCACCCCGGCGAGCAGCGCGCCCACCACTCCGACGGCCGTCTCCAGCTCCGGGGTCGCCCACACGGCCACCCGGCCCGCGTCACGGATCCGGGCGGCCACCGCCCCCGCGCCGGAACCCAGTTGCGCGTACGTCAGCGACCGGTCGCCGAACCGCAGGGCGACACGCTCGCCCGAACCACCCACCAGGGCCGGAAAGAGGGAGGACACGCGGAGCACTCCTTGCCTGTAGGAGACGGCTGCAGGGGACGACAGCACCCTTCCTACACCAGGTGCCGCGTCCCCACGACCGTGCTCTGGCCGGATGCGAGCCGCGGCTGCGCCGACCGCGGTTCCGTTCCGCGCGCCCCTTGGGCCGGGCACCCGCGCCCGGGCCGGACGGGCCGGCGTCCTACGGCGTCAGGCCGCCGCCTCCACCACGTCGGCCACCACACAGCTCACGTTGTCCGGGCCGCCGGCCCTGTTCGCCTCGTCGACCAGCGCGCGCACCGCCCCGTCCGGGGCCGGCACGGAGGCCAGCAGCCGCTCGATCCGCTCGTCCGGGACGACGCCGTACAGACCGTCGGAGCAGAGCAGATACCGGTCGCCGGGCAGCGCGTCGTGGAGTTTCAGGTCCGGGACGGCCGGGGCGCCGCCGGAGAGCGCCTTGAGGAGCAGGGCGCGCTGCGGATGGGTCGTGGCCTCCTCCGGGTCCAGCCGCCCCTCGTCCACCATCGCCCGGACGACCGTGTGGTCGTGGCTGATCAGGAACAGACCGCCGTCGCGCAGGAGATACGCGCGGGAGTCGCCGATGTGGACGAGGGCCAGCCGCGAACCCGTCCACAGCAGCGCGGTCAGGGTGGTGCCGACTTCCTCGCTGCCCTCGGCCACGTCCCGGACCGCCTCGGTCGCGCCGCGCACGGCGTCCTCCAGCAGGTTGAGGACACTGCCCGCGGGCAGCTCCTCGCTCTCCAGGAACTTCAGCGCCTCCACGGCGGCGCTGCTCGCGGGCGCTCCCGCGGGACCGAACCCGTCGGCCACGGCGAGCAGTCGTGTGCCCGCGTAGGCGGTGTCCTGGTTGGCGGGCCGTACGCGCCCGGTGTCGGAGTGGGCGGAATAGCGCAGTTCCAGCATCGCGGTGTCCTTCCTCGGCTCTGCGGTCAGGTGGTCGACGAGGAACGCGGCCAGGTCCCGGCGCACGGCCGTCTCCCGCTCGACCCGCGCCCAGTGGGCACGGATCTCCCGGGCGGCCGCAGCGGGCTCGAGGGCGCACACCTGCCGGATCGAGGCCAGCGGCATACCCAGCCGCCGCAGCCACGCCACCAGCCGCGCCCGCGCCAGCTGCTCCACCGCGTAGTAGCGGTACCCGGTCTCCGGGTCGACCCGCGCGGGCCGCAGCAGTTCCAGCTCGTCGTACAGCCGCAGTGCCTTCGGCGACAGCCTGCTGGCCTTCGCGAAGGCCCCGATCGTCAGCATCGGCCCAGTCCCCATGCGCCACCCCGTCCGTACGTTCCCCGCCGTTGCCCACCGATGCTGGGGCCTCACCGAAGGTGAAGGTCAAACCCGTTGGCTCGATTGTCGGAGCGATTGTTAGCCTGCGGGACATGCCGCGCACAGCACTCGCCACCTACGACCCGGGGGACGAGCCCCACCACGACCGTGACCTGCCGGTGCTGGCGGCGGCCCTGACGGACGCCGGGGCCGAGGCCGTCATCGTGCCCTGGGACGACCCCGAGGTCGACTGGAGCGGGTTCGATCTCGTCGTCATCCGCTCGACCTGGGACTACAGCTGGCGCGCCGACGAGTTCGTGGCATGGGCGGAGCGGGTCGGGAAGGCGACGCGCCTCGCCAATCCGGCCGCCGTCGTGCGCTGGAACGCCGACAAGCGGTACCTCGGCGACCTGGCCGCGGCAGGGGTGCCCGTCGTACCGACCCGGTACCTCACCCCGGGTGACGCCCCCGAGCTGCCGGACGACGGCGAGTTCGTCGTCAAGCCCACCTTCGGCGCGGGCGCCCGGTTCGCCGCCCGCTACACCCCCGCCGAGCGCGAGACGGCCCTACGGCACCTGGCGCGGATGCACGACGAGGGGCTCACCGCGATCGTGCAGCCGTACGTCACGGGCATCGACGTCAGTGGCGAGCGCGCCCTGCAGTTCTTCGGCGGCCGTCCGCTGCACGCCAGCCGCAAGCGGGCCGTCCTGGAGTCCGGCGCGGCGTACGACGCGGACAAGGTGCCGCACCCCGACCTGGAGCCGTGGACCCCGACCGCGGCCGAACTCTCCGTCGCGGAGCGCGCCCTGGCCGCCGTGCCGGACGCTCCCGAGCTGCTGTACGCGCGCGTGGACCTCGTCGACGGGGAGGACGGGGAGCCCCGGGTGATGGAGCTGGAGCTGGTCGAGCCGAATCTGTTCCTGTTCCTGCACCCGGGCTCGGTGGAGGCGGTCGTCGCGTCGGTGCTCGCGGCGGCTACTCGCTGACGGCCGTCCGCTGCAGCAGCCCCCAGGTGAACTCGGCGGCGACGTCCCGGGGTACGCCCTGCGCGTCGGGCGCCGTGAACGCCAGGCCCCAGCGGGTCGGCGCCGTGCCCTCCAGGGGGCGGGCGGGGGCGAAGGCGCGGGCCACCTCGTCGACCGTGCAGCGCCAGGGGGCGAGGTCCTCCACGGTGCGGAGCTCCGGGGCGGGGGCGCCGGGGGCGCGGACCAGCCATTCGTTCCAGACCGCGCCGTCGGGACCGACCAGCGCCTCGAAGCGCAGGCCGGGCCAGAGAGGGAGCGGCCACTGCCAGGCCCTGCACTCCAGGTCGCCTGCGGTGCGCTTGGTCTCGTACTCGGGCGGGCCGAGGACGGAGCGGTAGCGCGCGGCGGCCGTGCGGGCACGCGGCGAGCGGACCATCGCCTGCCAGCGCTTGTTGGCCTCCCGCATCTGCGCGATCGAGACACCCAGCGCACGGCGCGCGTCCTCGACCAGGCCGGGGTTGTGGTCGGCCATGCGGCGCAGCAGCACGAGCTGGAAGTCGAGCGCGGTGAAGGGGCTCACGGGGCGCTTTCCGGAGGGCGGCATGGGAACCATCGTCGCCCAGCGGAGGCGTCCGCGGACGATGGCCGGGAACAAACGCGTCACCGGTCCGCACACCCATTGCCCGCGCAACTCCGCATGACTAGCCTGTGTTCGTCATGCCGATCGTCTGTTGAAATTTCGAACGCAGGCGCTTAGACCCAAGAGAGGGGGCCGGAAGTGGGACGCCTCGTACCTGCCGTGACCCGGGCTCTCGACATTCTTGAGCTCTTCCTCGACGGAGACGGGACCCTCTCCGCCCCCGACATCGTGCGCAAGCTCCAGCTGCCGCGCACCACCGTGCACGAACTGGTCACGACGCTCTCCGCCCGGTCTTACATCGTGCCCGTACCGGGACAGCCCGGACGCTACCGGCTCGGAGTGCGGCCGTACCAGCTCGGCAGCCGGTACGCCGAGCAGCTCGACCTCGCCGCCGAGGGCCAGCAGGTGGCCCGCTCGGTCGCCGAGACCTGTGACGAGACGGTCCACGTGGCCATCCTCGAGGGCACCGACGTCATCTACATCGCCAAGGTCGACTCCACCCACGCGGTGCGCATGGTGTCGGCGGCGGGCCGCCGGCTGCCCGCCCACTGCACCTCGGTCGGCAAGATGCTGCTGGCCTCACTGCCGGAGCCGGAGCTGGCCGACCGCATCCCGGACGGTGCCGAGCTGGTCGCGATGACCCCCAACAGCATCACCGAACCGGGCGCCCTGCGCGAGGCCCTGGCCCGGATCCGGCAGCACGGCATCGCGGTGGAGAGCCGCGAGTCCAACCCGGACGTGAGCTGTGTGGCGGCGCCGGTGCGCGACCGCACGGGCCAGGTCGTCGCCGCCCTGTCCATCTCCGTCCCCATGATCCGCTGGAGCGACGAGCGCCGCGCCGAGCTGGAACAGCTCGCCGTCAAGGGGGCGGCCGAGCTGTCGGAGCGCCTGGGCCACAGGGGTGCGGCATGACGGCCTACGAGGTGGCGGTGCGGGCGGAGGCGACGCTCGGCGAGGGCCCGACCTGGGATCCCGTCACCGGCCGTCTGATCTGGCTGGACATTCTCGGGTCCCGGATCCAGACCTACGACCCGTCGACCGGCCGCCGTACGGTCCGCACGACGCACCAGCACGTCGGCGCGGCGAAGCCCAGGGCCGGTGGCGGCCTGGTGCTCAACCTGAGGGACGGCGTGGGCCTCCTGGACCCGGACGGCACCTTCCGCTGGCTGCACCACGAGCCCGTTCCCGGCCGCCGCGGGAACGAGGCCGCGGTGGCCCCGGACGGCTCGCTGTGGGCCGGCACCATGCGCTACGACGAGGCGGTGGGCGCCGGCACGCTCTCCCGGGTCACGGGCGACGGCTCGGTCGAGGTGGTCCTCGACGACGTGACGGTGAGCAACGGCACCGGGTGGAGCCCCGACGGCCGCCTGATGTACTACATCGACTCGCCCACCCGGCGGATCGACGTCTTCCGTCACGAGGACGGACGCGCCGTGGACCGGCGCAGGCTGGCGGAGATCGAGACCGGCGCGGGCTTCCCCGACGGGCTGACGGTCGACGCCGACGGCTGTGTGTGGGTGGCGCTGTGGGACGGCGGCGCGGTGCGCCGGTACACCCCGGACGGCGAACTGGACCGGGTGATCGAGCTGCCGGCCCCGCGGATCACGGCCTGCGCCTTCGGGGGCACGGATCTGACGGACCTGTACATCACGACGGCACGCGTGGGGCTGACGGCACCGCACCCGGTGGCGGGGTCGCTCCTGGTGGTACCGGGGGCGGGCAAGGGCCTGCCACAGCCGGCCTTCGCGGGCTGACCGCCCCGGCACTCACAGCAGCCCGCCCGCCTTCCGCTCCTCGGCGGTCAGCGGCGGCCCGTACAGCGCCGGCCTGAGCGGGCCGATCGCCGCGGCGAGGAGCACGTCGGGGGCGAGCAGCACTTCCGCGCCCCGCTCCAGGGACGTCACGTCCGTGACCCTGCGGGCGACCCGGCCGTTGCCGGTGGCCGTGCGCATGAGCCGGTCGACGTAGGCGGCCACGAGCCGGTCCCTGAGCGTGGGGCCGTTCGCCGTCGCGCCCGGGTAGAACACGTCCTGGCCTATGGCGAGGTCCCAGGCGGCCCGGACCGGGCGGGCCACCGCCTTCTGGACACGACGCGACAGTCCCGGCGCTCCCCAGCCCTGACGCCGTATCACGTCCCGCATGATCCGCACGCTCTGGGCGGCGGCCGCCAGCCCCTGCCCGTAGATCGGGTTGAACGCGGCCAGCGCGTCGCCGACGACGGCGAAGTTCTCGGGCCACACCGGCATCCGCTCGTAGTAGTGACGGCGGTTGACGGTGGCGCGGGTGACCGACACGTCGGACAGCGGTTCCGCGTTGCCGAGCAGGTCGCCGAGGACCGGGTGCGGCAGCCGCTCGCGCGCGAACCGGAGGAATTCGTCGTTGTCCGCGCAGGGTTCGCCGCCGCGGGTGCCGGACAGGGTGACGATCCACCGGCCGTTCTCGATGGGCACCAGCCAGCCCGACCGGCCCGGTCCCCCGGCGCGCGGGTCGGCCTGCTGGTTGACGATCGGGAAGCCGTCCCGGGCCTGGTCGGGCGCGAGGTACAGCCGGCTGGCGTACACCAGCCCGGAGTCCACCTCCCGCCGCTCCGGAGCGGGCAGCCCGAGCGCGGCCAGCCAGCGGGGCGCGCCGGAGCCACGTCCGGTGGCGTCGACGACGAGGGCGGCGGCCAGGGTGCGCTCCTCGTCGTCCGCCGTCCGGATCCGTACCCCGGTGACCTCCGTGTCCGTCCCGGTGAGCCCCAGCACCTCGGCGCCGCCCAGCGGTTCGATCCGCTCGTCCGCGAGGACCTGCGCGCGGATCGTGGCGTCCAGCAGGTCGCGGCCGGCCAGGATCACGTGGTGGGACTCGGGCCAGCGGCGGAACCAGCCCTGCGAGGACAGGGCGACCACGTCCGTCGTGACCGGCAGCCGGTTGGCCCCGGCGGCGCGGAGCGTCTCGGTGATGCCCGGCAGCAGGTCCTCCACGGCCCGTACGCCGCCGGACCACAGCATGTGGGCGTGGCGCGCCTGCGGCAGCCCCCGGCGGGGCTCGGACCCTTCGGGCAGGACGTCGCGGTCGACGACCACGACACGGTCGGCGAAGCCGGCCAGGGCCCGTGCCGCGAGCATGCCGGTATGGGATCCCCCCAGCACTACGGCGGTTCTGGCGGCGGGGGTGGAGCGTTCACTCATGTGCGGGCACTCTCTGCCGGGGCGGTCGCTCGGGCGCGTACCGCCTCGATGTCGTCGGGGTGGCGCAGGGCCCGGGACACGGCCTGGATCTTCTGGAGCAGATACGTGGTGTCCGGGCCGGACGAGGCGGCGGTGCCGTCGGTCTCCGGCGACCGTCTGCGGGTCTCCACGGCGTCCAGGATCGTCACGGCTGCGGCGAGGGCCTCGGCCCGGCCGGGCTCGTGGCCGAGGGCGCGGGCGGCCTCGTACGACCGGGCGCGCAGGCCCTCGTCGAGGTGCCGGGAGAGCTGGAGGAGCGCGTCGCGGACGAACGTCTCGCGGCGGATGAGGCGCAGTTCCCCGGTGGCGCGAGGAGTGAAGGGCTCGCGGTTGCCGGTGACGGTCCGCATCAGCAGGTAGAGGGGCCGCAGCCGCCAGTGGCTGACGCGGACGCGCCAGCGTTCGGCCAGGTACTGGCCCGCGTGCGGGATGATGAAGCCCACGGCGACCAGGGTGGCGGAGACACAGGCGGCCGACGGCGCCAGATAGGTACTCAGCCAGTCCAGGTCGTGGCCGGTCCACCGGGCGACGACGGCGGTGAGTTTGGAGGCGTCGAAGAGCAGGTTCGTGGCGTAGCCGACGCCCAGGAACCTGAGTCCCCAGCGCAGCCAGGCGTCGAGGCCGTCGGTGCGGATCCAGTTCCAGATCAGCCGCGCGGTGATCGTGCAGGCCACGGTGTGCGCGATCAGGTAGAGGAGGATCTCCTCGCGCATGAACGGCGTGTCGGCGTAGTAGGTGTCCAGGTCCTGGAGGCGTTCCACGGGGACGTCCGCGAGCGCGAACAGCACCCACAGGGCGACCACCACGCCGGCGTAGACGGAGACGACCCAGCGGGTCGCGCGACGGGTCGCGGCCGAGCGCTCGGAGATCCCGTTGCGCCAGGCGATGATCAGCAGCAGCCAGGACGCGCAGAGCGCGGTGAGCAGGGAGTACACCCAGGGTGCCGAGATGTTCGGGACCCCGGTGATCCGGTTGGTCCAGGCGATGGTCTTCGGGGCCGCGAACACGAACACCGCGCAGGCGAACAGCAGCAGACCGCCGACGGCGCGCAGCAGCGGGTCGCGCCACATCTTGATGATGCTGGGCAGTTTGATGGCCAGCGCGACGGTGAGGACCGCCGTCGGCAGCCAGAAGGAGATGTACAGGCCGCGGGACAGGTCGAGGCCGGCCAGGTCGAGGGTGCCGGTCACCGTGCCGCACCTCCGCGGTAGCCCATGGAGCGCTGGACCGGGTCGAGGCGCGCGTCTGCCGCCCGGCCGGACAGCAGCGGCCGGAAGGCCGCGGCGAGTCGGTGCCCGAAGTCGTCGGCCTCGGCCTCGTCGGTCTCGCGGGAGCCGTTGCGGGCGGCGACGGTCAGGGCGATGTCGTCCCGGCCGGCCAGCGCGTGCACCGTTGCCGCCCCGACGCCGTGGTGGTGCCGGTGCCCGGCGTGCATGTGCCACAACTCGTGGCCCAGTATCACCAGTTGCTGCAGCGCCTCGGCCCGTTCCTCCACGATGACCAGGTCGAAGTCCTGGAACTCGACCCAGAGACCGGTGACTTCGATCTCGTCGGGAAACCGTTCGAATCGAAGCTCGACGGGCCGCCCGGTCCGCCGCGCGCCCATCGCCTCGCACAGCGCCCGGCACAACTCGTGCACGTCGGAGGGGGGACGGGGTCTCGCACGCACCGCGCGGGCGAGATCGGCGGCGAGGCCGCGCTTGCCCGAACCGGGACGGGTGCGCCGCCATCTCGTGGCGATCCGGGCAGCCCGCTGCCGCGCGCCCGCGATGTCCATCGCTCCCCCTTCTCACCGCCGGTCGGCGGCTTGTCCGAGATTACGCGCCTGGATGTGTTCGCGTCATGCGATCCGACGACCGTGGTTCAACCGGTAACGATCATCGCGGTGACCGGAGTTGCTCGAAAGTCCGCTCCGGGCCATTGACGCGCATGGCTTTCAAATTTACGGTCCCGTTCGAGGTTGCGAGCGTAATTCGAGATATCGAACAGGTTCTCCAGTGGCACCGCCCCGAAAGGACCCCATGAGCAAGCGCACCACCGCACGTTTCACCCTCGACCCCGCCTTCACGGTCGGCACGGTCGACCCCCGTCTCTTCGGATCCTTCGTCGAACACCTCGGCCGCTGCGTCCACACCGGCATCTTCGAACCCGGCCACCCCGCCGCCGACGCCGAGGGCCTGCGCACGGACGTGCTCGACCTGGTCCGCGAACTCGGCGTCACCACCGTCCGCTATCCCGGCGGCAACTTCGTCTCCGGCTACCGGTGGGAGGACTCGGTCGGCCCCGTCGAGGACCGCCCCCGGCGCCTGGACCTCGCCTGGCACTCCACGGAGACCAACCGCTTCGGCCTCTCCGAGTACATCGGCTTCGTCCGGAAGATCGGCCCGCGGACCGAGCCCATGCTGGCCGTCAACCTCGGCACACGAGGCGTCGCCGAGGCTCTCCAGCTCCAGGAGTACGCCAACCACCCCGCAGGCACGGCCCTTTCGGACCTCCGGGCCGCCCACGGCGACAAGGAGCCGTTCGGGATCCGGCTCTGGTGCCTGGGCAACGAGATGGACGGCCCCTGGCAGACCGGCCACAAGACCGCCCGGGAGTACGGCCGTCTCGCCGCCGAGACGGCCCGCGGCATGCGCCAGATGGACCCCCGCGTCGAACTCGTCGCCTGCGGCTCCTCCAACCAGGCCATGCCGACCTTCGCCGCGTGGGAGGCCGCGGTCCTCCAGGAGACGTACGACCTCGTCGACCACATCTCCCTGCACGCCTACTACGAGCCCGCCGACGGCGACATCGGCTCCTTCCTCGCCTCCGCCGTCGACATGGAGTCCTTCATCGAGAACGTCGTCGCCACCTGCGACCACGTCGGCGCCCGGCTCAAGTCCGAGAAACGGATCAACCTCTCCTTCGACGAGTGGAACGTCTGGTACCAGTCGCGCTGGCAGGAGCACGCCGAGGCCCAGGACCCGGCGGACTGGCCCGAGGCCCCCCGCCTCCTGGAGGACAACTACAGCGTCCTGGACGCGGTGGTCCTCGGCTCGCTGCTCATCGCCCTGCTCCGGCACGCCGACCGCGTCACGGTCGCCTGCCTGGCCCAGCTCGTCAACGTCATCGCGCCGATCATGACCGAGCCGGGCGGTCCGGCCTGGCGGCAGACCACGTTCTTCCCGTTCGCGCAGGCCTCCCGGTACGGGCGCGGACAGGTCCTCGACGTCCGGGTCGACTCCCCCACGTACGAGACCGGGAAGTACGGCGACGTCGACCTGCTGCACGCCACGGCGGTCCGTGCCGACGACGGCACGGTCACCGTGTTCGCCGTCAACCGCGACCGCACCGGGCCGCTCCCGCTCGAGGTCGCCCTGAACGGCCTCGGCCCGACGTCGGTCGTCGAGCACCATGTCCTCGCGGACGCCGACCCCGACGCCCGCAACACCCTCGACGACCCGGAGCGGGTCGCCCCGCACCCGGCCGAGGGCACGGCCCTGCGGGACGGCCGCCTCACCGCCGTGCTGGAGCCGCTGTCCTGGAATGTGATCCGGCTCGCCTAGGGACTGCCCGGCGGATACCGCAGACGCGGGGTCCGGCACGCCCTCCCCCGAGCTCTTCGAGCAGGGGGGACCCCAGGCGTTGCCGTCGGTTGCCGGCTCCGCCAGGTTCTCGGCTCCGCTCGAACAGGCGGCCCCCCGTGCGGTCTCTTTGCCGCGACCCGATCCGCCGGACAGACCCTGGGCGTCAGTGACCGGGGGAGGGCACCGGTGTCACCGGCACTCCTCCGGCCGCGCTGCCCAGCAGCGTCAGCCGCACCCGGCCCGGCCCCGACTCCGTCGTGCCGTCGGACAGGACCGCCAGGGCCAGGGTGTTGGTACCGCGGGTGCGCAGGATGCCGTTCGGCAGGACGAAGGTGTGCTGCGGGCCCACGTCGTTGATGTACTGGCCCATGTTCCAGCCGTTCAGGAAGACCTGGACGCGGTAGGCGCGGGCCGGGTCGTCCTCCAGGACCAGCCCGACCGAGGCGTCGACGCCGCCCGGCACGGACAGCCTGAAGGCGGTCCGGTACCAGGTCACTCCCTGCCCCCGGTCGGCACGCGGCAGGCGGACGGACTCCCAGCCTCCGTCCGGGAAACCCGGCAGGTGCCAGCCCTCCCGCTCCCCGTACAGTCCGCCGTTGTTCTGCGGCCCGCGCACCGGATCGGTGGCCGCCTCGCCCTGGAGCCGCCAGCTCACCTTCGGCGAGGCTCCCTCGAAGGAGACTCCCGTCAGCCCGCGCGCCACCTTGTGCGTGTCGAGCGCCTTGCCGTCCTGGTCGTGCTGCATGCGCCGGACGAGGACCGACAGCACATGTCCGCCGGGCTCGTCCCGCAGCCGCTCACGGAGCCGCTCGCGCGCCTTCTCCGCCAGCCCGGACAGGGACAGGACGGCCGTGTCCGCCCAGCTGCCCTTCCTGACCGTGTCGTTGTCCGGCACCGGCATCCGGTGTGTGCCCAGCGGCTCACCGTCCAGCCAGGCCATGAGCATGCCCTGGGTGCCCGTGCTGTAGGAGAGGGACACCGACTCCAGACCGCTCGCGTCGTCGAGGTGCCCCCGGTACCAGACGTCGCCGTAGTGGAAGCCGTAGTCGTCCGCGAAGAGGACGGGCTGTCCGCCGGGCACGGGCGTGGGGCTGTACGACGTCCGTCTGTCGGCGACCGCCCACTTCGAGTCGTCGAAGGCGGGCGCGGCCTCGGGGTCCAGCCGCAGGACCCACGGCTCGCTCGGGCCCACCAGGACCAGGTGCGCCAAGGCCCCGAACCGCCCCGTGAACCCCCCGATAGCCGT
>NZ_JBHYKH010000044.1:0-3655 GCF_042741275.1 Streptomyces sp. NPDC058964 | reverse complement strand
TTGCGGCACCCGCGGGGCCCCCCCCCGGGCACTCCCCGCTGTGCCCACCTCGCGAGCCGCGGTGGCCACCCGGGTGGCCACCGCGCGCCCGTTCCACTTCACGCTGTCGACACCCCGCGGCGCCCACACCTCCAGGCCGCTCTCCTGGACGGTGTCGCCGGTGAGCTCGACCGTGGAACCGTTCAGTACGGCGTGGCGCAGCAGAGCCGGGCCGTAGACCAGCAGGGTGCCGGACGGGGTGTCGTACGGGAACAGGTGCGCGGCGGTCGCGTCGTCGGCGAAGAGGAGCAGCAGAGGGGTGTCGCTCTCCCCGCGCTGGACGAACACCCGGCTCAGCCCGCCCGGGCCGAGCGGCACGTTCACATGCAGCTCGTTGCGGTCGTAGGCCCAGGCGGCCTCGGGGTCCAGCCGCTGGACGAAGGGCTCGCTCGGGCACTCCAGGACGAGGTGCGCCATGTCCCCGTACCGCCCGGTGAACACCGCGATGTCCGTCCGGCCGGCGCTGACGACCATCATGGGCTGCGCGGTGCAGTACTTCAGCCTCCGCTTGCCCAGGGAGAGCCCGGTGGTCAGCATCTTGGCGTCATGGGCCGGGACGGTCACCGGGACGTCGCCCGCGGCGGTCGGCAGATCGGTGGTGACCTCCTTCGCGCCGTCGTTGCGCACCACGTACACGTGCGCCTCGGTGTCCGGGTTCTTCAGGTGGTACACCTCGAGCCCGTCCGCCTTCACCTCCGCCGCCCTGTCCAGCCGGGCGAAGTCGGGCACGCGCTGGAGCAGGTGGCCGAGCTGGTGCATCGGCGCGATCTTCGGGGTGACGTTCCGTGCCTCGTCGATGGCCGCGCCGTAGTCGTACGACGTGTAGACGACCGGAGCGGGCAGCCAGCCCCACGAGGTGCCGCCGAAGGTCATGTAGACGTTGTGCAGCGTGATGCCGTTGGCGAGGTTGGTCAGATAGAACCGCCGCTCGTAGGCCGCGTCCCGGGTGCGCCGCGACTCGGCGTACCCCTTCCCCTGGAACCACGACCCGCCCCAGGGGTCGAACCAGCCGCCCCCGAACTCGGGCACGAACCCCGGCGTGTGCGGACTGGCCGTGGCACCGCCCTTGGGCCCTCCCACGCCGAAGTGCCCCCAGTCGGGCGGGGTCTGGGAGGGCGAGGGGTAGCCGTCGAAGCCGTACAGCCACTTCCCCTTCTCGCCGCCGGTGTCGAAGGAGCCGGGGACCCAGTACCCGTTGCGGCCCTTGTCGTTGTGGAAGAGGGGAACGTCGATCCCGTCCCGCCGCACCTTCTTGTACAGGTGGGACATGTAGTCGCGCCCGGTCGGCTCGCCCACGTGAGAGTCGTACTCGTTCTCGATCTGGTAGAGCAGGATCGTGCCGGTGCCGTCGGTGAACAGATGCCTGCGGGCGATCCGGTTCACGGCCGTGAGCCACTCGTCGGCGTACTTCAGATACGTCGGGTCGGCGGTCCGTGCCGTTCCCTCCGTGACCGCGAGCCAGCCGGGGAAGCCGCCGCCGTCGATCTCGGCGTTGATGTAGGGACCCGGACGCAGGACGACGTACAGCCCCGTCTCGGCGGCCATGCGCAGGAAGAGATCCAGATCACGCACGCCGGAGAAGTCGTAGTGCCCGGGAGCGGGGGAGTGGTAGTTCCACGAGACGTAGATGCTGACCGCGTTGTAGCCGTGCGCCCGCATCTTCTGCAGCACGTCCCGCCACAGGGAAGGGCTGGGCAGCCGGAAGGGGTGCATCTCGCCGGACCACAGCACCAGCCGTCTGCCGTCGACCAGCAGGGAGTAGTGGTCGTACCCGATCGTGTGCCGTCGGCGGTCGGCGCTCGGCGGGGCGGGCGCGGGGCCGGTGGGCACAGTGCGCGCCGCATACGCCGAGGGCGCCCCGGGCCCGCCACTGCCGCCCAGGGCGAAGCCGAGCGCGGTCGAGCCGGCCAGGGCACTGAAAGTACGTCTGCTGAGCGCCAAGGGATCCTCCCGGGCGATCTTACGGGGCGCGGGTCCGGCCATTCTCCACGGTCCGCCGCCCCACAATGGACACATGAGGATCTCGGCACGGGCGGATTACGCGGTACGGGCGGCGCTGGAGCTCGCCGTACGGCAGGGGGAGGGCCCGGTGAAGGCGGAGGAGATCGCGACCGAGCAGGCCATCCCGCACAAGTTTCTGGAGGGGATCCTGGGCGATCTGAGGCGCGCCGGAATCGTGGCCAGCCGGCGCGGCGGGGGCGGTGGCTACCGGCTGGCCCGGCAGGCGTCGGAGATCACGGTCGCCGACCTGATCCGTGCGGTCGACGGCCCGATCGTCTCGGTGCGGGGCGAACGGCCGACCCAACTGGCCTACACCGGAACGGCCCAGCCGCTGCTGCCCCTGTGGATCGCCCTGCGCGCGAATGTGCGCAAGATCCTGGAGGGCGTCACGGTCGCCGACATCGCGGCGGACGCCCTGCCGGAACCGGTACGACGTCTGGCGGCGGAGCCGGCGGCCTGGGAGAACCCCTGAGCCCTGGGCCCGCCGCACCCCGGCTCCTGGTGTGCGGCTGTGAAGCATGCGGTGATTGGCCGTTCAACCAGGTCTGTTTTCAACGGAGTCGGGCTACATCCACGGTGGTGTGAAATCCGCGGATGTGAATGGCCAGAGTTCGCCCTGCCTGCCTTCCGTGCGGCTTCCTACGATTCGATCGCCGCCCCGGCCTTCACAGGGACCACACAGATTCTCCACGGGCCGGTGGCGTTCAACCCCCCACTCCACGACTGGAGAAACCATGGCTGGTGGACTCCTCCTGAGCGGTGCGGTCGCCGCTCTCCTCACCACCGCGCTGCCCGCGCAGAACTCGTCGCCCGTGTTCGACGACCCGCCCCCGGACAAGATCGTCATCGACGTCGCCACGGTGAACGGCTCCGGCTGTCCGCAGGGCACGGCCGCCGTGGCCGTCTCGCCGGACAACACCGCCTTCACGGTGACCTACAGCGACTACCTCGCCCAGGCCGGGGGCAACTCCGACCCCACGGCGTTCCGCAAGAACTGCCAGCTCAACCTCGTCGTGCACGTCCCGCAGGGCTTCACCTACGCCATCGCCAGCGCGGACTACCGCGGGTTCGCCTCGCTCCAGTCCGGCGCGACCGGCGTCCAGAGAGCCTCGTACTACTTCCAGGGCTCCTCGAACACGGCGTTCAAGAACCACCCGTTCGGCGGGCCCTACAACGACGACTGGCAGGCCACCGACAGCACCGACTGGGCTCAGCTGGTCTGGGCGCCCTGCGGGGTCCTGCGCAACTTCAACATCAACACCGAACTGCGGGTCACCGCCGGATCCAGCGCCCCCGGCAAGGTCAGCTTCATGACGATGGACTCGACGGACGGTGACATCAGCACGGTCTACCACCTGGCGTGGAAGGAGTGCCCCGACTCCTGACCGCCCGCGTTCCGGCCGCCCGGGTCACGCCCCGCTCGGGCGGCACACCAGCGGCCTGGCCAGCTCCGAGCAGGGGCGGTGGCCCTTGGAGCGGATGATGTCCTTGCCGACCTCGTCGGCGAGGTAGCGCAGGAAGCCCGCGGCGACGGAGTCCGCCGGCGGCTCGCCGTAGGTGTAGGCGATCTCGGTCTCCCAGAAGGGGTACGCGCCCTGGTCGGCGCCCTCCAGTG